>USNH01000001.1 GCA_900556015.1 uncultured Eubacteriales bacterium
ATTTCAATCACAGCGCGCTGCCGGAGGGCCTGAATGTGGAAGACTGGTGCCGCTCTGAGGTCCGCGCGGAGGATATGGACGTGACGATCTCCTCCGGCGGGAAGGTGCTGATGCCGCTGCGTTTCCCCGGCGGGCTGCTGTTCATCCAGAGCAAATACCTTGGGCCGCTGGAAGACCAGATGGATTTTCTGGAACTCTACGTGCGCCGGTCGGACAGCGGCGGGCGCTATGTGGTGGCAAAGACGGGTATGCTGGTCGCGGGCGTGATCTTCCCGGTGCAGGCCGTGAACGAGGGCTTTTGCGACAAGCTGGAAGAACTGGCGTCGCTGACGCGGCGGGAGCTGGACAGGCATTTGTCCGCGCCGCCGGTGGCTGAGGAGGAAGACAAGGACCAGGAGAACGTCTTCGGAGGCAGCGATGGGGAAACGTAAGCGGCCCATGCCGTCATTCTACGGGAAGAACATCGCCCAGCACGCCCAGCGGCGATTTTTGGCCCGATGGGAGGCGGAGCACCGGAAGAAAAGCGACCGTATCCTGATCGCGGATGAACTGGATAAAGCGCCGGACCGCACACAGGAGACCCGGCGGGAGGAATAAGCAACAGAAACGAGGCTGACAGATGCGCGAGAAAAATGTGAAAGAGATCGTCCGATATTACTACGAGATACCGGAGATGGTGCGCCTGCTCAAGACGGAGCAGCGGGAGCAGGAGAGCTTGTACGACACGTTGAAGGGAACCGGCGGCGACGGGATGCCCGGAGGCGGAGGCCCTGGGAAGCCGGTGGAGGCCGCCGTGATACGGCTGGACGAGCGAGGCGTGTATGAGCGCCTGCAGGAGATACACGTGCGGCTACTGGTTTTGGAGGGCGACGCCGCTGCCGTGCGGGGCTGTTTGGATGGTCTTTCCGGTAAGTACAAAAGCATCCTTCAACTGCGGCACAAATGTCACCATAGCTGGGCGAATATCTCGGTACGCATGGGAGCGCCGGACAGCACCGTGCGGAGCTGGCACGACAAAGCTGTTTTGTGCCTGGGCGAAGCGCTGGACGAGGTGCCCATGGCGGAGGAGCTTTTGGAGCGTGCTTCACGCGCGCGTACATATTAAGCGCCGAAAAAATCGAGGGCTGGCGGGAGCTGCTTTTTCACCTGACTTTTGGTGAGGGCGGCGGCCCGGCGGCTGTGGGACGAGCTGTTTCAATTTCCTGTGTTTTTCTGTCAGTGAAATCGCGTGCGCAAAGACTGTTTCCGGCGGGAACGAATGGCCCGTGGGAAAACAATTTGCGAATGGCATAAAAAGCACCCCGGCGGGCTGTTGGTCGCAGCCTGTCGGGGTGGCGTTCGTTTTATGGCGGTTTTTGTGATCAAGACCGCCGATTTTGTGATCATGGGCGGCTTATTTGTTATCAGCGGGAGGGTCAAGCGTGAGCGGCTGGCCCTCGCGGGTCATGCGCTCAGTGCAGGCTTGGAGCACATACGCCTGGATGCTCTGCCCGGTGGCCTTGGCGGCGGCGCGGATGGCATAGCCGACGGCCTTTTGTGGGCGAAGGCTGATGTAGTCGCATTTGGCGTTGTAGGCGTCATTGTTGCGGCGCTTGCTTTCACGTATGGGCACGGTCATTCCTCCTTTTCGTGGTAGTCCGTCAGGTCGATCATGTTGATCGTCGGCGGCGGGGGCGTGAGCTTGTAGAAATGGCCGTTTTCGTAGTGCTGGTCGGTCACGCCGTCGTACCAGCAAATATCCCCGTGGAGCGCCTGCGCGGCCTCCATGCGGGTTTGTGCCTGCTGATCGGTCAGGCCGTCGAAGGTGAGGCGCTGGCCGTCGGCGAACTGGGCCACGAGACGGTAAGCGGGGAAAATGTCGGCGTTTTGGTCCATGGGAGCCTCCTTTGGATTTGGGTGCATTATAACACGCTTGCGTGTATAAGTCTATGGGTTATTTTGCGTTGGAGCGGGCTTTGATGGCATCGCGGGCCGCGATCAGCAAGGCTAACTCCTGTCGGTTTTCTGTGCGCTGATGGTTTTGGACATAGTGCTCGGCGGTTTTACACAGGTCAGCAAGGTTCATGCCGGGGCGGCCCGCTGCTTCCCGCAAGCAGGCCGCCAGGTGAAGAATGTGCTTGCGCTCGATCTCCTGCACGGGTTCGCTTTGATCGCCCGCGATATATGCGCGGGCCTGAGCATCGTTCAGTTTGACTTTCATAAGGTCCCCTTCTCCCCGTATGCCCGATAGGACAGGCGCATTTTGTTATCCGGCGTAGGTCAACTGTTCTTTCAGACGCTCGATCTCGTGCTGCCAGGCCGGGGCCATGGGGCTGTCGGGGAAACGGTCGAGCGCTTCGTAAAGCTCGTCGAGGCGGGTGATGATGGCGTTCTCGCTGGGGATGTTCCATTCCATTTTGTGCTCCTTCTGCCCTCGTGACCTCCGGGGCGGGATTTGGTTTGTTATTCGGCAAGGCCCAGGGCGCGGCGGGCGGCGGCTTCGGCGTTGGGGGTAAGCTGGCGCTGCCATGCGCTGTACCGGGGGGACCAGCGGAAGCCGTTTTGTTTCAGCGCGGCGCGGGTGTCCTCGTCGGGCTTTTCGTCAAAGAGGATTTGGAGCCGGTCCGCTTCCAGGTTGCGGACGATCTCACCGCCGGGGAACTTTGTGCCGTCGGCGGGCTGCTCGGCCTGCTGGGCGCGCTTGTCCAGCTCGTCGAGGCGGGCCTGTACGCGCTTGATCTTGCCGCGAAGGCTGGTCAATTCGTAGTCAGGGACGGGAGACTTCACCCAGGGGCAGCGCTCTTTTGTGTCGGCGAAGCTGGCGGTGAGCTTGGCGGCGGCCTCGGCGCTCATGCCGGGGAAGCCGTCGAAGGATTTGTGCTTGCGGTAGTAGGCGTTCAGGGCCTTGCTTTCGTCGAGCTTGTTTTGGAGCTTTTGGAGCTGGTCGGCGAGCATTTCGCGGGCGTGAGGGTCGGCCAGATCGACCGGGCCGGAGCCGACGGCCTCGATCTTGTTCAAGATGGCCTTGATCTCGTCGTATTCGTTCCAGAGGGTGCCTTCACGGGACATCTGCTTTTCGTGCTTGCGCATATTGTAGCCGCCTGCGCCGGAAATGAACTGGCTGGGATAGCTGGCCTGGTTGCGGTTGTAGTCGTTCATCCACTGGGCAAGGCGGCGGGCGTAGCGGTCCAGCAGCGCGTCGAGCTTGTCGTGGTAGAAGGGGCTGACGCGGGCCTTTTTTGCCTCCACCAGGGCGGCGGCCTTGTCCACGGCGCGCCGGTATTCCGCCGTGGCGCTGCCGGGCTTGTAGTCGCTCATGTGGACGCAGTAGTGAGCGTTGCGGGCCGTCTCCTCGTTGATCTCGTAGTAGCGGGCGGCGGGCGCGGGCGCTTCGGCGGTCTGCGGGCTGATCATGCTTGTTTGTTCGTACATTTTGTGTACCTCCGTTTTGTGTTTTGGGGTTTCGCTTATGGGGTCGGGTCGCTTTGTTGTCCGGTGCGGCCCGCGAAGGTGTCCGGCGGCGGGGTCAGATCGTGCCCCATGGGGCGGCGTTGTAGTCGGCGGTGTTGGAAACGAGGAAATGTGTGTAGACGCGGGAGAAGTCGATCAGGGCCAGGAGCAACGGGTCTTTTCTGGTGGCGTCCTCGCTGGCCTGGTATATCTCGCAGTCGATCAGCTTGGCGAGCTTGTAGTGCCAGGGCAACAGCTTTTCGTGCTGGTCCTCGCGCTCCCGCTCCTGTACCAGCGGCGGAACGCTGGGCATCTCCGGCGGCGTGGTGTCGGCATCGGTTTTGTAGCGCCCGGCATAGGCGCGGCTGTTCAGGTCGTACAGGCGGCGGAAGATCAGGCCGGAGCAGTAGAAGCCGTAGCGGTCGCGGCAGTCGCTCAGGGCCTTGTAAAGGCTGTCGGGAGCGTCGAAGCCGAAGCGATTGAAGCCGCTGTTGAGGATGTATTCCAGGGTGTTCGCGGTGGCGGCGTGGGCCTGGTCGGACATGATGAAGCAAGACATTTTGTGTACCTCCGTTTTGTGGTTTTGGTTAGTGGGTGGGGCACTGGAACAGGACGCAAAGATCAGCCTTGCGGGCGATCTCGTTGATGCGCTGGGCGGTCGTGCTGCCGAGGGAAAAGACGGCGATAAAATTCACGTGGCAGTCGTCCGGGGTGAAGATCGGCTTGCACTCGACGCCCAGGGCGCGAAGATGCGTTGTGATGTTGGCGGCCTCCGTGACCTCGTGCAGCGCGTCGGCGTAGCACTCGCGGTAAAGGTCCACGCCGTATTTGTCGCGGATGGCGTCGAGCTGGTCCACGTCGAAAAGCTCGGTGAACGGCTCGTATTTGTGCGGGGTGGACAGGTGCGCGTTGATGATCTCGTTTCTGCAAGGCCAGTATCCGGCGGTTTTCATTTTGTGTTCCTCCTGTGTTTTGGTTTTGGTGTTACCCATGAGCGCCCGCCCCGGTGGGGGCGGCTGGACTTGCACCAGCGGCGGCGGGGTGCCGTCGGCCTTGCGGGTTTTGGGTCAGGCGACGCGGAAATAATAGGCGTTCTTCTTGCCGCTCCACTTGCCGCCTGCGGCCTCGATCTCTTTTTCGTGGGGCTTTGTGTCTCCGGCGAGCCAGACCACCGGCGCGGCGGTCGTTGCGCCCTTGATGGTGGCGGTCAGGCCGTCCACCTCGGCCCAGCGGGCCGCGATGATCTCGGCGGCGGTTTTGGGTTCGGGCTTCTGCTCGGCGGGCTGTTCCGTCTTGGTTTCGTGCAGCTCGGCCAGCTTGTTTTTCAGCTCGTCGATCTCGTTGGCTGCCCGGTACAGATCGCCGCGCAGCGCGGCGGCTTCTTCCTGGGCCTGGGCCAGCTCGGCGCGGAGCTTGTCGGCCTCGTCGGTTTTGGTGTTGGCCTCGGCAGCCTCGGTGAAAAATGCGCGGATGGCGCGGGCTGCGTTCGGCTCGGCCCTGATGGGCATGACCACGGCGAACGGCTCGTCATTGACATAGGCGACGGCGGCGGAGATCGCGGACGTGGTGCGGAGCCGGGCGGCGGGGTGAAGCGCGTCAATGAACTTTGTGTCATAGATCGCGGCGAAATCGGCGGCGGCGTTGTAGTAGCAGGCGGCGGGGGCCTTCTTCGCCTGGACCGTGAACGGGGCGCGGGCCAGCGGCTCGGCGTCGGCGGCGGTGCGGACAGTATCGGCGAACAGCTTGACCAGATCGAGCTTGTGCGCCTCGTCCTCGTGCTTGCCGTCCTTGTCGAACGTCCACGCGCCCGGCTCGCAGCAGGTCAACGGCTGGACCGTGGCGGCGTACTCCGGCGCGTTCATGGTGCAGAGAAGAAAACCGTTGCAAATGTAGATCGTGCCGTCCTCGGAGACCTGGCACAAGATACGCTCGGAGCCTTTCAGGGCCTTCGCGGTGTTGGTGGTGTAGCGTCCGGTAAACTTTTTCATGGGGTGTTCCTCCTGTTGTGTTGTTTTGGGGTTTGCTGTATGGGGCTGGGTTGCTTTGTGCGGTGCAGCCCTGCTAAAGTGTCCGCTTGTGCTGGGTCAACGCTTGGACTTCTCGACCTGCAAGGCGTGGAAAAGATGGGCCTTCGTCATGTAGAAATGCGGGTCAGTTTCGGGGGCGTCCTTGCCGTCAGCCTCGGCGGCCTCGCGGGCGGCCTTGCCGGGCTTGTCGGTGTACTTCCAAAGCTGGCAGGTCAGCGCGGCGTGCTGGCCCTTCTTCACACTGTACCCCATGCGCTTCCACTCGGCGAAGGTGTGGAACGTGTCAGCGGCCAGCATGGCGGAGAAGATGTTCTCGGCGCTCTCGTCGCTGCCCTCGTCAACGGTGATCGTGACGGCGGCGCGGCGGGCGGCGATCTGCTCGGCGGTGTAGGTGGACTGTACCAGCTCGGCGAGCTGGGCGGGGGTGAAGGTGTTGCGGACGGTCTCGAAGATGATCTCGTTGTTAGTCATGGCGTTTTTCCTTTCCGGCCTGTTCGGCCTGTACACTGTTGCGTGTCGTTTTCTGCTGCAAGCATACACTGTTGCGTGTCGCTTTGTCAAGCACTTTTTTTCGGCGGCTGGGTGTTCCCCCTATGGGGGAAAATTTTTTCAGCGGCCCCGGCGGCGTTGCTTTTTCCGTGCGGGTGTGCTATGCTTTACCCGTGGCCGGGCGGCGGCGAACTCGCCGCCCGTGCCGGATTGTCAAGCGTCGGGGGATGTCGTGCGAGGACTGGCCCCCGGCGCTTTACTTGTTCAGCCGCTCGCGGAGCTTTTCGCGGAACTCCTCGATGGTCTTGCACTCGTCAGCGAGTATCAAGAGCCGGAGCCGTTCGGCCTCCTGGGCCTGCTGTACAAGCAATTCGCCTGTGTTCGGCGTGGTCATGTTCACCTCCCCTTTCTGGTCGCCGTTGTCGGCGGTTCGCTGGGCGGTGGCCGCTGGGCCGTCCGCTTGCCCCGGATGATAGCGGCGATTTTTTGCGCCGTCAATAGGCCGAAATCCCTTCCCACGGCCCCCCTTTAGGGGGCCTGGGAATTATTTTTGCACAAAAATCTGTGGCGATTTTCTGTGCAGATTGCACAGGCTGGGGGACTATAGGGGGCATATTAGCATAGCTTACCAGGAGACGAGACCGGGCGCGGTAAATACCCTCGGCGGCGGGCCGTGGCTATTTTCGGCGGGCCGTCCGGCGATGGCGGAACCGGGGCGCGGCGGCACGATGGGCAGGCCCTCGCCGGAGCCGGGGCCAGCCGTGGCGGCGTGGGCCGTGTGCGCCTGCTGGGGTAGCTGACCGGCGGCGGAGTATACCGGCCCGGCGCAGGCCAGAGCCGCCAGCCGATGAACAGCACCAGCGCCAACGCCAGCGAGCCGAACAAACGCGCCCGCCCATGCGCAAGGCAGGCAGCAGGCCGCCAGCACCGCCAGCCAGGCAGAGACCAGGCACCACCAGCCAGCGCCGCCAGCACCAGCAGAGCGCCAGCCAAGCAAACGCGCCCACCCGCGAAGATACCAAACGCGCGCGACTTCTCCTCACCGCCATTGATAGCAATACACCCCCTCCTATACCCTCCCCCAGCCCGGCGGCGGGTCCTCCCGGCGCAGACGAGGACCTTTGCGGGTTCGAGAGCGCAAAAATTGATTAGGTGCGATGCATTTTTTTCATTTCCGGCGGGTCCGGGCGAAAAAATGGAGGGGGGTCAAAAAATATGGAACGCGCACGCGGGCGGGGGCGCGCGAGGGAAAAGGAACGCGGGCGGGCGTGAGATCGGGACGGGTATCATTTTCGCGGCGTCACGAAAATGGTGGAAGGAGCTGGCGCGGCGGAAGCTGCTGGGGCGCACGGATGGACTGCACGCGGGCGGGGGCGTTACGCCGGGGTGGTGATCTGGTACGCGGAGGGGCGTTTTGTTCCGGCGGGTTGGGCTTTTGGTACGCCTGGGAAAAATATTTTTCGGAGTTAGCAACTTTCGCAGGTTTTCCGTGTTACATTGATATTGTGCAGTAATGGCTCATGGAGAAATCCATGGGCCTTTTTCATTGGCGGGGGCCGCTGTGGTCGTGGAAAACCAGGCGGGTTTCGCATCCTTTACCGCTGAAAGGGTCAGGGTTCAAGTCCCCTCTGGCCGCAGGCGGCACCGAATGGAAAACGTCCTGCTGCCGCCGAAGGTCTGCGCTCATGCGCGGAAGTATCCGCTGCGCGGCGGAGGTAGGCGGAGCGGGACACGCTGCATACCGGGACGGGAGGAGCTGCGAGGCAGCCCGCCCCGGTCCCGGAACTATTACAGGGACGCGGAGGCGAAAGGATACCGGATAGACAGGGGTGAGAGCAAATGCCGAAGCGGAGTGAGAAACGGGACGCCGCAAAGGCTGAATACCTCGCCCGGAAAGGCCGGGGCGAACTGGTAGACCTCCGGGAACTTGCGGAGGGCCTGGGCGTCAACTATCAGACCTTGCGCAACTGGAAGTCAGCGGATGAATGGGAAAAGGCGGAGCCGAAGAAGAAACGCGGCGGCCAGCCTGGGAACCGGAACAGCGCCGGACATAAAAACGCCGCCGGGAGCCACAAGGGCGCACCGGCGGGCAATCACAACGCAGAGAAGGATGGGGCTTACAGCGCCATCTTTTTTGATACGCTGAGCGAAGCCGAGCGGGAGCTGGTGATGAATACGCCGGTGGGGAGCCGGGCGGCGCTGGAACACGAGATGCAGATACTCAAGTTCCGAGAGCACCGGATACTCACCAAGATCATCGAATATGAGCAGGCCCCGGAGGACGAGCTGTATTTGAACAGCGTGCTGGATATGCGCCAGCCTGCGGGCCGGGGCGACAAGAAGATAGACGGTGCCAGACAGCAGATGGGAATGTACAGCAAGGACAGCGCCTTTGCACGGGTGCTGAAATTGCAGGATGCCCTCTACAAGGTGCAGGGCCGCATCGCAAAGATCGCGGACAGCCTGCGGGCTTTGGAGGAGAACGAGAAGCGCCTGGAACTGGAAAAGAAGCGGCTGGAAATCCTGCGTATGCGGGCGACGGGCGTGGTGGAGACACCGGACCCGGAGACCGGCGAGGACGCGGCGGAGCTTTGGCCGGAGGGAACGGAGGATGCAGATGGACCCGAAACGGTTTGAAAACACGTACACCTATCACGCGCCGAAGGGCGACCAGACTGCGCGCTATGAAAAGCTGAGGGCTAAGGCGCGGGAGCTTGCGGAGCTGATTGAGGCGTGCTGCCCGGATGGACGGGAAAAGAGCCTGGCGCACACGAAGGTGGAGGAAGCGACCATGTGGGCCAACGCTGCCATCGCAAGAAACGGGTGACGATATGCGCCTGTACACGAGTAAGGTGATCGCCGACTGGCTGGGCCTGACGGAGCGGCGGGTGCGCCAGCTCCGGGACGAGGGCATCATCGAGGAGCAGGCACCTGGCCTCTATGACCTGCGCGCCACTACGCGGAGGTACATCTCCTACCTGCGGAGCGGGAGCCTTGCCGACGAGCGGGCGGGCTTGACCCGCGCAAAGCGGGAGGCGGCGGAGATGGAAAACGCGCTGCGGCGCGGTGAGCTGCACCGGACGGAGGAGATCGAGAGCGGCATCAAGACGATGCTTTTGAATATTCGCGGGCGGTTCCTCTCCCTGCCTGCGAAGCTGTCCCCGGCGCTGGCGGCCATGGGCGGAGACCAGGCCAGCATCTTCGACGAGCTGAAACACGCCATTGACGAGACGCTTGAGGAGCTGCGGGACTTCAACGTGGCCTTTGCACAAGAGGAGGACGGGGATGGAGAAAAAGAAGAATAAGGACCCATGCGCGGGCTGCGTGTGGAAGCTGTGGACAGGCACGAGCGAGAAGGTGCTGTGCTCCCTCCCTGTATGCAAGCGCGCCGAGTATGAGCGGATGCTGCGAGGCGAGAAGGAGCCGGACCATGAAGAAAAAGCGCCGGACGATTGAGCTTGCCCCGCAGACGGCGGAGATGTTCGCCCGCTGTGTGGCGGTGCTGAAACCGCCGCCTGAGCTGACGCTATCCCAGTGGGCGGACACCTACCGGATGCTGAGTGCGGAGAACAGCGCCACGCCGGGCCGGTGGCACACGGACAACGCGCCGTACCAGCGGGAGATCATGGACGCCATCGGCGACCAGCACGTGCGCAAGGTCGTGGTCATGTCCGCCGCGCAGATCGGCAAGACGGCCATGCTGATGAATATGCTCGGCTACTATATGCACTACTATCCCGCGCCGGTGCTGGTGATGCAGCCGACCCTCGAAATGGGCCAGACGTTCAGCAAGGACTTCCTGGCTCCCATGATACGGGATACGCCGGTGCTGCGGGTGCTGGTAGACACCAAGAGCCGCTATTCCGGCAACACGATCTTGAAGAAGAACTTTCCGGGCGGACACGTGACGATCATCGGCGCGAACAGCCCGGCGAGCCTTGCCAGCCGACCGATCAAGGTGCTGCTGTGCGACGAGGTGGACCGCTACCCGGCCAGCGCCGGAACAGAGGGCGACCCGCTGCTCCTGGCGCAGAAGCGCCAAACGACCTTTTGGGACAAGAAGACCGTTATCGTATCGACACCGACCATCAAGGGAAGCAGCCGCATCGAGACGGAGTTCCAGGAGACGACGCGGGAGGAATGGAACGTACCGTGCCCGAAGTGCGGGCATTATCAGCCCCTTCGTTGGGCCAACATCGTATTCGACCGGCACGACCTGAAAAAGGGCGTGCGCCACAAGTGCGAGCGCTGCGGGCGCGAAAGCAGTGAATACGCCTGGAAGGCCCAGGAGATCAAGGGGCATTTCGTGGCGGCAAATCCGGGCGCGGCGGCGCGGGGCTTCCACCTGAACACGCTGGCCTCCACCTTCTGCGGGTGGCAGGAGGTCGTGGAGAAGTTCCTGCTTGCCAAGGAGATGCTGGACCAGGGCGACCCGGAGAAGATGAAAACGTGGGTGAACACAGAGCTGGGCGAGACCTGGGAGGAACCGGGCGAGCGGCTGGAAGACACCGAACTGGTGAACCGCCGCGAGGTATACGACGCCCAGGTGCCGGAGGATGTGCTGGTGCTGACGGCAGGCGTGGACGTTCAGGACGACCGCTTCGAGGTGGAAGTCGTGGGCTGGGGCGTCGGCAAGGAGAGCTGGGGCATCCGCTACCAGAAGATATACGGCGATATGCTCAAGGAACAGGTGTGGCGCGATCTGGACGCCTTCCTGACGGCGACGTTCAGCAAGAAGGACGGGACGCAGCTCCCTATCCTCTGCACCTGCATCGACAGCGGAGGCCACCACACCGATCAGGTCTACCGCTTCACCAAGGAGCGCTACGAGCGGCGCATCTTTGCCATCAAGGGCAAGGGCGGCCAGGAGGTGCCGTACATCCGCAACCCGTCCACGAACAACCGCGTGAAGACACCGCTGTTCGTTTTGGGCGTAGACGCGGGCAAGGCGCTGGTGTATCAGCGCCTCAAGCACGAGCCGCCGGAGCGGAAGGGGCCGAACTACTGCCACTTCCCGCTGAACGAGGAGGCCGGATACGACGAGCAATACTTCCGGGGCCTGACCAGCGAGAAGGCCGTGGTGCGGTTCCGCAAGGGGCGGAGCGTGACGGTGTGGGAGATCAAGGACGCGAGCTACAAGCGGAACGAGCCGCTTGACCTGCGCAACTACGCCACCGCTGCATTAGAGATCGCAAACCCGGTGCTGAAAGGACCGGAGGAGACGGAGACAGAGCGGCGGCAGAGGGCAACCGGAAGACGCCGCCTGAGTGGAGGTATTTAACATGGCAGTTTTCAGCAAGGAGCTGTGCTCCAAGAAACTGAATACATGGCTGGCGGCGGAGGAAGCCGTGGCGACCGGCCAGAGCTATCAGATCGGGACCCGTATGCTGACGAGAGCCGACCTGAAACAAATCCGGGCGCAAATGGAATACTGGGCGGCGAAGCTGGCAGAGGCCGAAGCCGCTGAGACGACCGGCGGCAGAAACCGCCTGTACCATTTCGTACCCCGTGATGTGTGAGGAGGGCGGCCATGGCAAGGAACTTTATTGACCGCTGCTTCGAGGCCGTGGCCCCGGTCCATGCGGTGCGCAGGAGCGCCGCGCGGACGGCGCTGCAATTTCTGAACAGCGGCTACGGCAACTACGGCGCAAACCTGACGAAAAAGAGTATGCGCGGCTGGGAATACCACGGCGGCAGCTCCAAGGAAGACATCGAGGACAACATCGACGTGCTTCGCCAGAGGAGCCGCGACGCCTACATGGGCGTGCCGGTGGCGGCCTCGGCTCTGAAAACGCTGCGCACGAACGTGGTGGCGGGCGGTCTGATGCCCGCGCCGCAGATCGACGGCGCGTTTTTGGGCCTGTCGGCAGAGCAGACGGAGGAGCTGCAGGAGAAGATCATCCGGGAGTTCTCCCTGTGGGCGGACACGTCGGAGTGCGATATGGATGGGCTGGGCAACTTCTACAAGCTGCAACAGCTCGCCTACCTGGGCTACCTGATGAATGGCGACGCCTTCGCGGCGCTGCCTATGTGCGAGCAGGTCGGCCAGCCCTACGGCCTGCGTGTGCGCGTGATGGAGGCGGACCGTATTTGCAGCCCGGACGGCTACGACCGGCTGGCTCCGTGCACGGTGCGAGGCTATGAGGTCCACAACATCGTACAGGGCGTGGAGACCAATGCGGAGGGCCGCGTGGTGGCCTACTGGGTGTGCAACCGGCATCCCCTTTCCGACACATCCATGCTGGGCAGCGGCCTGGAATGGACGCGCGTGGAGGCGCGCGGCGAGCTGACCGGACGGCGGAACATCGTCCATGTGATCACACGGGAGCGAGCGGGCCAGCTACGCGGCGTGCCTGTTCTGGCCCCGGTGCTGGAAGCACTCAAGCAGTTGGGACGGTACACGGAGGCGGAGATCAACGCGGCGGTCATTTCCGCCATGTTCACGGTATTCGTGCAGCCCGCCACGGCGACGGATGATCGCCCGTTCGGCGAGATGCTGCCGGAGAATATGCTGATCGACGCAGAGGACCAGGGCAGCGTGGAGCTGGGAAACGGCGCTATCGTGGGATTGAACCCCGGTGAAACCGTATCCTTCGCGGACCCGAAGCACCCAAACGCCGGATACGACAAGTTCACGGAGGCCATGATCAAGCAGATCGGCGCGGCGCTGGAAATCCCGCCGGAGGTCATTTCCAAGCAGTTCTCCACCAGCTACAGCGCGGCGCGCGGTGCCCTGAATGAGTTCTGGCGCTCCTGCGATGTGCAGCGCGACGACTTTGTGGACAGTTTTTGTCAGCCAATCTATGAGGAGTGGCTGGCGGAGGCCGTGGCGCGGAACCGCATCAAGGCTCCGGGCTTCTTCCAGGACCCGGCAATCCGCAAGGCTTACAGCGGGTGCGCGTGGCCCGGCCCGGCCAGAACGAGCCTGAACCCTGTGCAGGAGATCAGCGCGGCGACGAAGCGCGTGGAGGCCGGTTTCTCCACCGCGCAGGAGGAGACCGCGCAAATGACCGGCGGCAATTATAACCGCAACATCCGCCAGAGAGTGGCGGAGGCAAAGAGAAAGCGGGAGGTGGACGAGATCATGGACCCGTCCAGCGCCGCGAGCGAAGGAGGAAATGGAAATGCCTAAACCGTTTTGGAAGTTTCAGAATGTGGCCGGAGGCAGAGCGGAGCTGCTGCTGTACGGCGACATTTCAGACAGTACGTGGTGGGGCGACGAGGTAACGCCCAAGCAGTTCGCGGAGGACCTGGACAAGCTGGGAGCCGTGAGCGAGATCACGGTGCGCATCAACAGCGGCGGCGGAGACGTTTTTGCCGCGCAGACCATCGGCAATCTGCTCGAACAGCACCCTGCGAACGTGGTGGCCCGCATCGACGGGCTGTGCGCCAGTTCCGCGACCATCGTGGCCTGCCACTGTGACCGCGTTGTGGCGGCCAACGACAGCACCTACATGGTCCACCCGGTCCGGCTGGGCCTGCTGGGCTACTACGACGCCACGACCATGCAGCAGTATTTGAACGCGCTGGACACCATCAAGGAGAACATCATCAGCCTGTACGCGAAGAAGACGGGCCGGGACAAGGAAGAAGTGACCGGCTGGATGGACGCGACGAGCTGGTGGACAGGCCAGGAGGCCAAGGACAACGGCTTTGTGGACGAGCTTGTGGAGGATGTGGAAACGCCGGTGGTGGAAAACCGCGACGGCGTTTTGTTCGTGAACAGCGTGAATATGCACCTGCCTTTCGACAAGGCACCCACCTTCATGCAGAACAGTTTGGCAGCACCCACCGCCGCCGGACGTTTTGTAAATAAACCCGGAGCCATGAAACCGGGAGTACAACACGAGGAGGTACAGAACATGGAAATCAAGACTGCGGACGACCTGCGCCAGGCTTATCCTGCGCTGGTTGACCAAATCGAGCAGGCGGCGGCTGATCGTGCGACCAACGAGGAGCGCGAGCGCATCCGCGACATCGAGGAGATGGCCCTGCCGGGCAGCGAGGAGATCACCGCCGAGGCGAAGTTCACCAAGCCCGTCAGCGCCAGCGACTACGCCAAGGCCGCCATGAAGCGCGCCAAGGAGCAGGGCAACGAGTATCTGAACAACGCGAAGACCGACGCCAAGAACAGCGGCGCGGGCACTGTGGAGAACACGCCCCCTGCCGGTAAGACGGACGAGTTCCTGGACGCCATCAAGAGCGTGGGCCAGAACGCGCAGAAGAAGTAAGGGAGGGCAAAAGCATGAGCATGGATTTGGCAAGAAAGACTTTTTCCTGCGAGCCTGAGTATTTCATCGCAGGCACCAACATCCGCATCGCCACGGCGGTGAAGGAAGCGGGCGCTGACCTGAGCGCCCATACCCCCGTCCTTCTGGCGGAGGGCAAGGTCACTCCCGTGGCTGAGGCTGCGAAGCTGACCGGCCTGTACGGCGTGACCGCCGAAGCCGCCAAGAGCGGCGAGGACGCCATCATCTACCTTTCCGGCGAGTTCTTCGCTGA
This sequence comes from uncultured Eubacteriales bacterium, assembly GCA_900556015.1. The sequence continues at coordinate 14,448 of USNH01000001.1, forward strand.
TGCGCTGGTCCTGCCTGCGGGCATGACTGCCGCTGATGTGGAGGTCCCGCTGCGCAACCTCGGCATCTACTTGAAGTAAGGAGGAAACAGAGATATGCCTAACGAAGTGAATATCTATACCCCCCGCTATCTGGCGGAGGTCGTGAGACAGGCACCGCCTATCCACACTTATTTCCGCGACACCTTTTTCACCAACATCAAGACCTTCTCCACCGAGCGCGTGGACATTGACCTGGTGAAGGGCGACCGCCGCATGGCCGCCTTCGTACATCCCCGCGTCGGCGGGCAGGTGCTCAAGGCCAACGGCTTTAGCACCGAGAGCTACAAGCCGCCCCTGATCAACCCCTACGACGTGACCACGGCAGACCAGCACATGACCCGCCTGCCCGGCGAGGACCTGTACAGCGGCATGACCCCGGCCCAGCGCGCGGCCCGCAAGCTGATGGACGAGTACAACCGCCTGAACGACGCAACCACGCGCCGCGAGGAGTGGATGTGCGTGCAGGCCATCGTCACCGGCCAAATCCCCATCGTCGGCCCCGGCGTGAACGAGGTGATCGACTTCGGCTTCACCAACAAGATCAAGCTGGACGGCACGAAGCAGTGGGGCAAGACTGCTGCCAAGCCCATCGAGGACCTGGAAGACTGGACCGAGAAGGTGCTGACCGGCGGCTTCACCAACGTGGACCGCGTGATCATGGGCAAGGCTGCTCTGCGCGCCTTCATTAACGACGAGAAGGTGCAGAAGCTCCTTGACAACCGCCGCATCAACATCGGCGGCTACGACCCCCGCGACCTGCCTAACGGCGTGAAGTATTACGGCCATCTGACCAGCCCGAACATCGACCTGTATACCTACGGCGAGGTGTATCTGGACGACTGGACCGACCCTGAGACCCCGGCTGTGAAGCCTCTGGTCCCGGAGAACGTGGTCATTCTGATCTCCGGCCAGTCGAACTTCATGCTGGCCTACGGTGCGTGCACCTACATTGAGGACGGCACGCAGCAGTGGGTGACGGCGGAGACCAGCCGCCTGCTGCGCAGCTATGTGGAGCATCACCCCGACCGCCGCATGGTGGAGCTGCAGGCCCATCCGCTGCCTATCCCCGACAAGGTAGATAGCTGGCTGGTGGCCGAAGTGTGCTGAGATGGCACTGTTCGAGCTGAAACAGGACTATGGGAATGAGGTGGAGGGGCTGCCCCCTCCGCCTACGTTCAAGGACTGCGCGGCGGCGGACATCGACACCGTGTTCTTCAACGGCAATGAGCACGCCGACCGGCACATCATCGACGGCAAGGACGTTCTTGTGGTGATCGTGGAAGGCGGCACGCGGGAGCATAATTCACACTGGGAGGCGGGAGCCAAGCAGAACTTCGACACCGGACTGTACAAGGCACACACCATCCTGTACATCCGCACGGAGGACTACGGGCCGAAGCCGAAGGTGGGAAAGCCGCTGGTGATGGACGCCGGGACGGACCATAAGCGCACCTTCGACATTATGAAGTGCGAGGAGGAGTGCGGGGTCTTCCGCATGACGTTACAGAGGACAAGACAATGAGCAACGTGCGATATAACGCGGGGACCATGACCATCGAGGTCGATGGTCTGGACGATGTGAGCGCGGTGCTGGGCGACCTGCGGAAGAAGACCCCGGCGGTGGCGAAGGTCGCCATCAACGCCACGGCCCGGCAGGCCCGCAAGCTGATGATCGCGGAGGCGAAGGCCCGGTACGCGGTGAACAGCGCGGGCAAGCGGCACCTGAGCGACTTGGTGCAGCGCAAGAAGGCCAGCAACAGCAGCCTGAGCGCGGAGCTGCGCATCGCAAGCTACCGCAACGACCTGGGCTATTTCCAGACCAGGCCGAACCGCCCCTTCATGGGGCATGACGTGGCGCAGGCCCCGGAGTATTTCACGGCCCGCGTGCTGAAAACCTCCCCAATGAAGCCGCTGACCGGCAAGGGCCGGTTAAGCAAGGGCTTCCTGGTGGAGTTCAAGAGCGGGCACGTGGGCATGGTGCAGCGCATCGTGGGCACGGGGCGCTTCCACTACACCGTGCGCAGCGGCGCACCGAGCACCAGCGACAAGATGCAGACCATGGGCAGCCCCAGCGCGGCGGCGATGCACTCGACCATCTGGCCGGAAGTGGAGCCGGAGGTGGAGCTGTTCCTGGCGGCAAAGCTGACCGAGCGGGCCGAGCAGGTCTTAGCACGGGCAAAGAGAAAGGCGTGAGGGTATGAAAGAAACGATGAAAGTGGGCATCGGCCAAACGCCGCAACTCTGCCAGGATGCATTGATCGAGATGCTGCGCGAGCTGTTCGCCGGAAAGAAGTACAACGGCCAGGAGGGGCGGAAGCCGCTTGAAATCTTCAAGCAGGACCTTCCCATCCCGGAGGAGAACGATGTGGACGCCGACACCGACGTGGCGCACGCGCCCTATATCGTGGTACGCATGACCGGCGGAGAGATCGCGGACGATAAAAGCCCGCAGACGGTGGAGTTCAGCCTGATCATCTGCGCCTATGACACCGGCATCGAGCGGGCGGGCTTTCAGGATGTCGCCAACATAAAGGAGGACATCGTGCAGAGAGCGTGCACCGCGCCGTACTTCGGCGGGGCTTTCACCATCCTAAAGCCTATCGCCTGGGCCTTGCAGCAGGACGACACAGCCCCGTATTACTACGGAGCTGTGACCATGAACTGTACAGCTCCGGCCATGACCCAAGACACCGAATTGGAGGAACTGCTATGAGCAAGAAAACAGAACCCCGCGCGGCGGATATGGCCGCGCCTATGAGCGAAGCCGCTGCGGCGGCGGAGGTCAAGACTGCCGTTCCTATGGAGCGGGAAGCAAAGACCGGCCCCGTCGTCTACTGCGGCCCCAGCGTGCGCGGCGTCGCCAGACAGTACACCGTGTACGCGGGCACCATTCCTGCCGCGCTGGCAGACTTCATTCAGGCCCACCCGGCGGCCAAGGGGCTGCTGGTGAGCGTGGGCCGTTTCGCTCAGGTGAGAAGCAACCTGGGCCGGAGCGGGACGGCGGAGGCTATCCTGTTCCAGAAAATCAAATCCGAATTGTAAGAAGGAGGAAAGAACGTATGTATCGACATGGCATTTACGTCAGCGAGCAGGAAACCAGCATGATCGCTCCGCTGAACGGAACAGCCGGTTTGCAGGTCGTGATCGGGACTGCCCCGGTGCACCTGCTGGCGGACCCGGCTGCGGCCATCAATAAGCCTCTGCTGGTATACAGCAAGGCGGAAGCCATCGCTGCCGTTGGGTACAGCGACGACTTTGCGAGTTTCACCATCTGCGAAGCGATCTCCGCTTCGTTCGCGGTGGTGAACGTGGCCCCCCTGGTGCTGATCAATGTGCTGGACCCGGCCAAGCACTCCGCCGAGATGGAGGAGAAGACCGTACAGATCAACAGCGGCGTGGCCGTTGTGGAGGAGACGGGCGTGCTCCTGAGCACTCTGGTGGTGAAAAACGGCGAGGAGACGCTGGCCGCCGAGGAGGATTACACCGCCGTTTATAACGCCGACGGCACCGTGAGCATCGTCCTGATCGAGGGCGGCAAGGCCAACGGCGCGACCAACCTGACCGTTTCCGGCAAGAAGGTGGACGCCAGCAAAGTGACCGCTGCCGACATCGTGGGCGGCGTGGACGCGGCCACCGGCGCGGAGAGCGGCCTGGAAGTCGTGCGCCAGGTCTACCCCAAGCTGGGCATGACCCCCGGCATCCTGACGGCTCCCCGTTTCAGTACCAACGCCACCGTGAGCGCGGCCCTGCAGGCGAAGACGAAGGAGATCAACGGCGTATTCAAGTGCGTGTGCATCGCGGACGTGGACAGCGGCGCGGACGGCGCGCGCAAGTACGCGGACGTGAAGGAGCAGAAGGAGCGCCAGGCTTTGACCGACCCGAACGCTTACGGCGTGTGGGGCTACGGCAAGGTGGGCGACGTGATGTACAGCGGCTCCGCCCTGGCCTCTGCCCTGACCGCCTACACCGACGCGGCCAGCGACGACATCCCCAGCAACCCCAGCAATAAGACCATCGCCATCAGCGCTATGTGCCTTGCCGACGGCACCGAGGTCCTGCTGGACCAGGACCAGGCCAACGTAGTCAACAGCTACGGCGTGGCGACCTGGCTGAACATGAACGGCTTCCGCCTGTGGGGCAACCGCACCTGCGCCTACCCCGGCAACACGGACCCGAAGGACAGCTTTTTCTCCTGCCGCCGCTACATGAGCTGGCGCGCCAACAGCTTCATTCTGACGTATTTCCAGAAGGTGGACAGCCCTCTGAACAAGCGCCTGATCGAAGCCATCGTGGACAGCGAGAACGTGCGCGGCAACGGGTATGTCGCCATGGGCGTCGCCGCAAGGGACGAGATCGTGTACAACGAGGACGAGAACCCCGTCACCGATCTGATGAACGGCAAGATCACCTTCCACCAGTACATGACCCCGTACACCCCGGCGGAGGACATCGAGGACATCATCGAGTTCGACCCCGACGCGCTGGT
>USNH01000002.1 GCA_900556015.1 uncultured Eubacteriales bacterium
GATCGCGCTGCAGGAGCACATCAGGCTGGCCAGCGTAACGGCGCTGGGCGCGACCAATGACTTTACCGTGGGCGTGTATAAGGTAGGCGAAAAAGAGTATTACGCCAACGAGTTTCAGGGGAATTTTGAGATCGTTTCCCTGACGGGGACCATCAATACGATGGACGGCGAGTTCTATACGCATATCCACATGAGTGCGGGAAACGACCGGGGCGAGGTGTTCGGCGGGCATCTGAACCGGGCCGTGGTGAGCGCCACCTGCGAGATGGTGATACAGGTGATAGACGGTGCGGTGGACAGGGCCTACGACGAGGAAACGGGATTAAATCTGTTCAGGTTTTGAAAATGGCTTGCGGCGCGGCGGGCGCACGGACACTTTGCGTGCGCCGACGTGCGGTTGCGGTCAGGAAAAGCGGCGTCCCACCGGGACGCCGCTTTTTTATTCCACCAGCCCGTATTTCGTTTTGATGCGATCCAGCTTTTCCAGCATAGGCTCGGCCAGCACCAGCAGGAACAGCACCGTGGCGGCGGCGTGGACGCAGTCCATGGGGAAGCCGGTGATGTAGTACGTCACCAGCACCTTCCAGTTCGTCTCCTGGCTATACATCAGCGCCGAGGCCGGGTTCATGATGCCGCCGTAGATCACCACAGCGGCGATCGCGCCGAACACGCTCAGTGCGCCGCGGCTACGGCGCAGCCAGCCCTTGCGGAACAGCACCCCCGCCAAAAAGCCGATGATGCCCATGCTGAACATCTGAAACGGCGTCCACGGCCCTTGGGAGAACAGGAAGTTGCTGGCCAGCATGGTCATCGCGCCCACCAGGAAGCCCGTCTCGCCGCCGAAGGCCACCCCGGCGATGATGGTCAGGGCCATCACCGGCTTGAACTGGGGCAGCATGAAGAATGCGGCCCGGCCCGCCACGCCCAGGGCGCACAGCACGGCAATGACCACCAGCTCACGGGCCTGAGGCTTGCGGCCCTCGAACACCATGAAAAACGGCAGCATACACTCCAGCATCACCAGCACCGACAGCAGGTAGTAGTTCTGCGTGCCGCCGTAGTAGCAGCCGATAAACAGCGTGGCCGGGATGCACAGCAGGATCAGCACCGTGGCGGTCAGCGTTCGCCCGGACAGCTTCCGCTTCTCCACCGGGGTCTGCACCGACACAGGCGGCGGGCTGCGGCGGCCTATGGCGGCCACCACCACCAGCAGCGCCACGATGAACAGCCCGTACATCCGCAGCGCGGCCCACCCGGCATCGGACACCGTGCCGCCGCCCACCAGGGCCGTCAGATCGGTGCGCTCCGCCGCGTTCCAAAAGATCAGCAGCGCCACAGCACCGGCCACGGCGGCGATGCACTTGCGCCACCAGGGCAGCTTGGTCGGCTTCCACGTGGCCGCCTCCTCCGCCACCGGCGGCAGCGGCTGGTATGCCCGGTCAAAGGCCGGCTCAGGCGGCACATCGCCGCCGATGGCGGCCATCACATCCTCCGGCGTCACCGCGCCGGGGCACAGCTCCCGGGCCATGCGGTCGGCGGAGGTGGTATAAAAGCTGTTGCCGGAGAAAAACGCCCGGGGCGCGCCCTCCGTCACGATACCTCCGTCGAAAAACAGCGCGCAGCGATGGGCATAGCGGGCGCAGAACTCCACGTCGTGGCTGACCATGAGGATGGTCACGCCCCCCGCCGTCAGCGCCCGGAGGATGGATGCCAGTTCCTGCTTGAACTCCGCGTCCAGCCCCTTGGTGGGCTCGTCCAGCAGCAGTATATCCGGGTCAAGGAGCAGCACCTTACACAGCGCCGCCCGCTGCTGCTCACCGCCGGACAGGTCGTAGGGATGCCGGTCCAGCAGCTCCGTCAGCCGACACAGCGACACCGCCTGGGCGATGCGCTGCTCCTTCAGCGCCGGGTCTATCCTCTGCCCGTCGAACACCTCGTACAGGTCCTCCCGGACGGTCTTTTTCACGAACAGCGCCTGGGGATTTTGGGGCAGCGCCCCGATGCGGCCCGTGCGGCGCACCTCGCCCCGCTGGGGCGTCAACGCCCCCGACAGCAGGTGCAGACTGGTGGTCTTGCCTGCACCGTTGCCGCCCAGCAGCGCCACAAACTCGCCCCGGTACACCGTAATGTCCAGGCCCTTTACCACGTCCGGCAGCGCCGGCTCATAGCGAAAGAACAGCCCCCGTCCCTCCAGCACCGGCTCGCCCCGGGCGGGGCGCACCTCCTCCGGCAAGGGCCGCAGCGGATGATCCTTGTGCCATATCCGCAGGAAATCCCGGCCCTCCCGCACGGTGACGGGGCAATCCGCGCCGCTGCGGACGCTGGCCCACACCCGCATGGCGGCGGGCATGGCCAAAAACATCCCGTGGCCGCGGTCGCGGAGCTGACGGCCCACCTCCGCCGGTGTGCCGGTACACAGCAGTCTGCCGCCGTCCAGCACCGCCACGTCCGTGGCCAGGGGCAGCGCCTCCTCCAGCCGGTGCTCCGTCAGGAGCACCGTTGTCCCCAGCTCCCGGTTGATGCGGCCCAGCGTCTGCAAAAAGTCCGAGGCCGCGATGGGGTCAAGCTGGCTGGTGGGCTCGTCCAAAATCAGCACCTTGGGCTGCAAGACCATGACGGATGCCAGGCTCAGCAGCTGCTTCTGCCCGCCGGACAACTGGTCCACATCCTTGTGAAACCAGTCCTGAATACCGAAAAACGACGCCATCTCCGCCACCCGGCGGCGGATGGACGGCGTGTCCAGGCCCAAGCTCTCCAGCCCGAAGGCCAGCTCGTGCCACACCTTGTCCGTCACCACCTGGTGCTCCGGCGACTGCATCACAAAGCCGATCTCCGACGCTTGCCGCCGGTTGGGCACGTCCCGCAGGGATACGCCCTCAAAGAAGATGTCGCCCTCTGCCGCGCCGTAGGGCGCAAGCACCGTTTTGCACTGGCGCAGCAGCGTGGATTTGCCGCAGCCGGACGGGCCGCACAGCACCCAAAACTGTCCGGGGCGCACGGTCAGAGAGATGTCGTCCAGTGCCTTACGGCGCTGCTGGGGATAGGTGAAGCTGAAGTGCTCCAGTCGGAACAGCTCGTTCATACGGTGCGCCCTCCTTTCTCCATGCTGCGGAAGCGGTGGCCTGACGCCAGCGACAGCCCCACCGGCGTCAAACACAGCAGCAGATATACGGCAAAGAAGCTGACGGTGATGGCCTGGGGCTGCGCCCCCGTCAGCATGGGATAGTAACGGAACGACAGGCCGTGGGCCAGTGTCCCGGCCAGCAGATACGTGCCGCAGAACAGAAGCCACAGCAGCAGCCCCCGGTCTCGGTCGTCAAAGCGGTAGATGGAAAAGGCGGTGCGTCCCGGCTCGCCGTAGCCCCGGCTACGCATACTGTCCGCCGTGTCGATGGCGCTCTCCAGACTCCACGTCACCATGATGGAGAACACCTTCAGCGCGTTCCTTGTCCGTTGGCGCAGCGAACCGTTGGCGGTGTCGCGGCCCATGTAGCGCTGGGCCTGGGCCACCGCCCGGAACTGCCGCTTGAACCGGGGCACGAACCGCAGCGTCATGCTCAACACCAGCGACAGCGCCGGGATCACCCGGCCAAAGAGATAGATGAACTTGTCGGAGGTCATCACCGCGCTGAGGCAGGAGAACCACAGCGCCACCGCCCCCAGCATACAGCCTGCCGCCAGGCCGTACAGGATGCTCTCCAGCGTCAGCGGATTGCCGGAGGGCAGATAGGCCAGCAGCGTCACGCCCTGGTGGACGAAGGCCGGGTTCACCAGCGCCGCCATGGCCATCATGGGGATGATCCACCGCAGGTAGCCGATCAGAGTCTTCGTGCCCCGCAGCCGCGCCGTGTACCACACCGCCCCCGCCAGGGAGAACAGCAGACACACCGGGTGCATCAGACACATGGAGCAGGTGATGACTATGGCAAAAAAGAGAAAATTCACCGCCGGATGGCAGTCATAAAACGGATCGCCCACAGCCCTCACCTCGTTTCAGCCAAATTTGCACACACGCATACAGATTAGATTATATCTGCCCGCGGTCAGGCTGTCAATGCCAGGGAAAAAAACTGTCATTAGCAATTTGGCGGGGGCGGGAGTTCCGCGCCTGTGGGCGCGGCGGGGCGATGTGGGCATCGCCCCCTACGAAAAGGCCGCCGGAAAATTGTACGTAGGGGCGGATGCCCACATCCGCCCGTGCGGATACGTACAGCGCATCGGTAGACGTGCGGGCAGGGCACAAAAAGGGCCGCCAAAGGCGGCCCTTTCGGTCATATTCCGGCGTAGAGCGTCACGGCGCGGCCATCCACCGCCAGCAGGTGTTCCTCCCGCATCTTTTTCAGCTCACGCATCATGGCGCTGCGGTCGGCGGAGATGTAGTCCGCCAGGGCGCTGAGGGAGAACGGCAGGGAGAACCCGCTGCCGCCGGCCCTTGACGCCAGCAGGGAGAAGTAGCACAGCAGCTTGTCCCGGATGGAGCGGCGGCTCAGCACTTCCACCCGCTCGGACAGGGCGGTGGCCTTATCCGCCACTAAATGAAACATATTCTCCACCATGCGGCTGTGGTGGGCGCAGGCGTTTTCGCAGCGCTTCGTCACCTGGCTGGCCGCCATGAACCACACCCGGCAGGGGCGCTGGGCCACCACGGTGATACTGTCGCCGGCCACATTCTCGAACATGAGCATCTCGCCGAACACGCCGCCGCTCTCCAAATGCTCCAGGATAGTGCGGCCTCCCTGCCGGTCGATGCGCTCCACCACGGCGCTGCCCTCGGCCAGGATGCCGATGATGTCACGGTGGGCGGCAAAGTCGTAGATCACCTCATCGGCGCGGAAGCGCTGCTCCCGCACGTCAAAGCAGGCCTTCATGGCGGCGCGAGACTCGGGACTGATGCCATCGAACAGAGGGGAAAGGCTCTTTTCCACGGTCATGCCTCCTTTTCGGCACGCCGCCGGTCGCGGCGGCGGCCCACGATGAGATAGACGAACACATAGGCGATCGCGCCGGTGAAAATACCGGCCAGCACGTCAATGGCGGCGTGCTGCTTGACGAACACCGTGGCGGCGATGATAACGACGCCGTACAGGGTGACGCCCCAGCGCCAGGCGGGTTTTTGCAGCCCAGGCGTGTGCCACACGGCGGCCAGCGCCGCCATAACGCCCAGCACGTGGACGCTGGGGAACACGTTGGTGTTGGTGTCGATGGAGTAGGTGTATTCCACCAGCCAGGTGGCGGCGTTGTGGTGCTCCATGACGGCGGGGCGGAGATCCTGACCGTTGGGGATGAGGATGCAGAACACCACGGCGGTGGTGAACGTGACCATGATGAACCACATATACCGCCGGAAGCCCTCGCCGTCCTTCAGGATCAGGTAGAGCCCCAGCACCACCAGCAGGGGACTCCAGGACACGTAGGGGAAGATGAACCACTCGCAGAAGGGGATCTTTGCGTCCAGCGATGTCTGGGTGGCCCAGTAGTTGTCGGTGATAAAGTGCTCGATGGTGAAGAACATGGCCAGGTAGATGGGCAGGTACGCGCCCCACCAGGCATGGGGATGGGTCTTGAAGAAGTGCTTGATGGTCTGCATAGTCGGCTTTCCCTCCGAGGATAAACTGATAAGATAGTATTCCGCATTGTAGCAGATTTTACCGGGGGATGGCAACCCCTGTGTGATATATGTCACAATTATTTTACAACTTGGGCAGGCGTGCCGGAGTGCCCGACCCGCTGGACAAGCGGCGCAAAATAAGGTATACTGTCTCCACTGTATGAAAAAGAGGAGGACGACCCCTATGGAGATCAAAAAGCGGGAGGACATCCCCGAAAACCGGCAGGTACGGCTGACGCTGGCCGTGGACGCGGACACGTGGCAGCAGTCGCTGGCGCGGTGCTACGAGGCCATCAAATCCATCGCCCCGGTGGACGGTGAGCCCACCCGGGCCAATATCGAGGCCAAGTACGGGGCGGAGTTCCTGTATCAGGAGGCCGTGAACGACACGTATCCCCAGGCGCTGGTGGAGGCCATCCAGCGGGAGGAGCTGCTCATCGCCGGAACGCCCACCCTGACGGTGGAGGACATCGGCCCGGAGGGGTACACCTTCTCCGCTGTCATCGACCTGTACCCGGAGGTGACGCTGGGCGCGTACAAGGGCCTGCGGGCTGCGTACCCGGAGGTAGCTCTCAGCGAGGAGGACACCCAATCGGCGCTGGAGGAATACGCACGGGCGCATTTGAATGTGACGCACCCGGAACGGGCCGCCATGGGTGACGAGGTGGTCATCGACTTCGAGGGCTTTTTGGACGGCGTGCCCTTTGAGGGCGGCAAGGGTGAGCAGCAGCCCCTGCTGCTGGGCAGCGGCTACTTCATCCCCGGCTTTGAGGAGCAGGTGGCCGGCGCGGCCCTGGGCGAGGAGCGGGACGTGCGCGTCACGTTCCCCAAGGAGTACACGCCGGAGCTGGCGGGCAAGAACGCGGTGTTCCGCATCAAGGTGCATCAGATCACCCGGCGGGCCGCGCCGGTGCTGGACGATGACTTCGCCAAAAAGCAGGGCTTCGCGGACGTGTCCGCCCTGCGTCGGGCGGTGATGGAGGGCGCGGTGGCCCAAAAGCAGGCACAGGCCGCCCAGCAGTTCGCCGACGCGCTGGTGCAGCAGGTCATCGACGGCATGACTGTCACCATCCCCGACGCCATGGTGGAGAACCAGCTGGACGGGCTGATCGCCCAGCTGCGGGGGCAGCTGGAGGGCCAGGGCGCGACGCTGGAGCAGTATCTGGAGTACAGCGGCACGACCATGGAGCAGCTGCGCGAGCACGCACGGGAGCAGGCCGCCACCGCCGCCCGGTACGAGCTGGCCATGACGGAGATCGCACGGCAGGAGGGCATCGAGATCACGGAGGCGGATCTGGAGCAGCAGTACGAGGCGCTGTCCGCCCAGTATGGATTGAGCAAGGAGCTGCTGCGCCAGCAGCTGCCGCCCATGAAGCTGCGACACGACCTGAAGCTGGCCAAGGCGCGGGCCGTGGTGGTGGAGAACGCCAAGAAGCTATAACGACATAATGTAAAAAAAGAGCAGCGCCCGCAGGCGCTGCTCTCAGGCTGTCGAAAAAGCCTGTCATTGCGAGCCAGTCCGTAGACTGGCGTGGCAATCCATTTCTAAAATGCACAACTTATGCGTTTTCATGCAAATTTGCGGTTAAAAGATTACGGATTCCCACGTCGCTTCGCTCCTCGGAATGACAGAACGAGTTTATCGACAAGCTGAAAGGGCCGCCTCCCGGCGGCCCTTTTCCTGTTCTCTGTTCACTTATCCGAACACACGCTCCGGCCACACATACCCGGACACATCCAGCAGCGCGTCGCCGCCCAGCTGCAAAAGCCCGTTGCCGTCCCAGTCGCACCGCACGGCCATCGTGCCCCGCAGCACAGCGTTCTCGTCCGCCTCGTCGGCCATCTCATAATACATCACGATGCCCTCCGCTGTCATGCCCAAATACCGGGCGCTGCCCCGCAGCACGCGGCAGCTCGCGCTGTCCGGCACGCCCTCCTGCCACACCGCCGCGCCGTCCTCGGCCACCTCGATCCAGCAGTCCTCCTCCACGGAGTTATGCAGCAGCGTCATGTGCCAGTCGCCCACCAGAGCCGATGGCATCTTCGCCGTCATGGCCTCCACCAGCGGCTTCAGGTCGTGACGCTTGCCCTCGCCGTCCAAGGCCAGCACCGTCTGCTGCTCCTCGTCCGTCTCCAGCGCCGTCACACCGCCGATGCCGCCCAGCGGCGACAGGCACAGCGCCCCGCCGGCCAGGCCGCCGGTCACGTTGATGTACTCCACCGTTCCGCCGGCGGTCAATAAGAATATGTATACGCAGCCGTCCTCGCCCAGGGCCGCGCACACCCCGGCGGTGTAATCCGACCATGCGCCGCCCACGGTGTACGTCTCCTCCACGCCCTCCAGCCGCAACTGGGCGCTCTCTCCGCCCACGGTCAGGGCCACGTCCCCGGCCTCCACGGTCAGCGTCTCGCCGCCGCGCTCCGGCATCGCCTCCAACACCTTATAATACCACGCCGCCCCGGCCATAGAGCCCACCGGCAGCACCGCCATCAGCTTGCCCGTCTCGTCGGCGTAGACCATCGCCTCCGTGTTCACGTTCTCCGCGCCCACGGTCCAGCTCCGTTCCTGCACCCATTGCACGCCCTCGGTGGTGTTGATATAGCCCTGCTCGTCAAAGGCGGCGGCAGCGCTGCGCCGCAGTCCGTCCAAAAACGTCTCCTGCGCCACGCCCAGCTTCTCCAGCAGCTCCGCCGTGGTCAGCTGCACGCCCCGGCCCGCGTCATACAGATACACCGCGTAGTCCGTGAACTCCCAGTCCGCCTCGGCCTTCACCACCAGACTCAGCACGTCCTCATAGCGATAGCTCTTCCAGCTCACGGACACGCACCCCAGCGACAGCGCCTGCTGCATATCCTTCAGCGCGCCGCGCACCGGGTCGCCGAACTTCTCGTCGATGGCGGCGTTGATGGCCCGCGCTCCCGCCGTGTCGGCGGTGAGCTGGGGCACATGGTAGCTGTACGTCCAGCTGTTGTCCAGACTGTCCGTATAATGCCCGTCCTCGGCGTAGTTCTCCGTGATGATGATCATATCGCTGTCGGCTTTTCCAGCCGGCGCGTCATTCTGTTTTCCGCCGCAGCCGCCCAGCAGCAGCATCGCTGCCAACAGCGCGGCCAATATTCTTCTTTTCATGGGTCTCCTCCTTGCTGTGGGTCACGCCTCCGTCTGCCCGCCTGTGGGCAGCAGCGGCCTGCTGATGGGCACGCAGCCCAGCATCATCTGATACTCGCCGTCCACCATCAGCTGCACCTGGTTCACGTCCTCCATGGAGCACAGCGAATCCACCAGGCCCTGGATCATCTGCTCCTGCTCCGCGTTGTCCTCCGGCAGCAGCGCGGTCACGCTTCCCGCCAGGTTCAGATAGCACGTACCGTCCTCCACGCGGGTGTCCAGGGTCGTAAAGCCCTCCGGCAGCAGCTGCCGCAGCCCGCCGTAGCTGTCCATAGGCCGCTCCGCCAGCGCCTTGACCACGGCCTGTGCCACCGTCTCGCCCTCGTACACCGTCAGCCGCCGTTCCTCGCCGGTCAGCGTGCCGCCGCTGTTGGGGTAGTACAGCATCACCTTCACCGTCCGCACGATGTCCTCCGGGCTGGTGAGCAGCACCTCGCCGGAGGTATACACCTCGTTGGTGCGGTCCTCCGGCAGCCGCCCGTCCACCGTCAGCCGCACGGCGTAGATGCCGTCCAGCTGCATCAGCGACAGGGTGATGCAGTAGTCCGCGATGGTGCGCTCCACGCCCATAAGCTGGTCATACTCCCGGCTCAGATCCACTGACACCGTGCCGCCGGTAACGGTGCAGCTGTTCACCGCCGTACCCTCCGGCATGGGCCGGATAAAATCGCTGTCGGTGCAGCCGCCCAGCAGCAGCTCCATGATATACTGCGCCTGCTGCTGCCGTCCGCGGTCGTCGCCCCGTACCTGCTTCCAGCTGATAGGGATGCCGTTCACCGCGTCGCCGCCTCCGGCGCTCTTGTTCCTCTCACCCAGCTCCGCCGGGCAGTACAGCCGCAGGTAGGCGGAGGTATTCTCCGTCCCATCCGCCGCGTTTTTCTCGCTGCAGCCCGCCGCCGTACACAGCAGCAGCGCCGCCAGCAGCAGCGTCACGATGCGCCGTTTCATGCCTCCTCCCCCCTTTCCGCCAGGGGCAGCGTCACGGTAAACACCGTGCCCACGCCCTCCGGGCCGTGCCCGGCGGTGATCGTGCCGCCCCGGTTCTCAATGGTATCCTTCACGATGGACAGGCCCAGGCCCGTACCGCCCACCTCCCGGGAGCGCATCTTGTCCACCCGGTAGAAGCGGTCGAACACGTGGGGCAGATCCTCGTCCGGGATGCCGATGCCGTTGTCGGTGACGGTGATGACCACCCTCCCGTCCTCGGTCCGGGCCTCCGCCCGGACAAAGCCGTTCTCCTGCGCGGAATACTTGATGCCGTTCTCCATCAGGTTATACAGCACCTGATGCACGTCGTCGTCGGTGGCCAGTGCCACCGCGTCCTCCGATGCCTGGCCGGAGATGGTCACGCCCTTCTCCGCCGCCACCATATTCAGCATCCGTTCCACCCGCTCCAGCACCGGCCCGACGGCCACCGGGTAGGGCTGCTGCACCACGCCGCTGTCCAGTCGCGTCAGCCGCAGCAGGTTCTCCGTGATGCGGCTCAGCCGCTCCGCCTCCCGCCCGATGTCGGTGACGAACTCCTTGGTGGTCTCCTCGTCCATGCCCTCGGTCTGCAAGATGGAATCCGTCAGCAGCCGTATGCCCGCCAGCGGCGTTTTCAGCTCGTGGCTGGCATCGGATACGAACCGCCGCCGTGCGTTCTCCGTGGTCTGCAAGCGGTCTGTCAGGCTGTTGAACTCCGCCGCGATCTGTGCGATCTCGTCCGTGCCGCTGGCGTCTGCCCGGTGGCTGTACGCGCCCTCCCGCACGTTGCGGATGGCCTGCAAAAGCCCGCTGATCTGCCGCGTCAGCATCCGGCTCAGTACGATACTCAGCCCCGCCACCAGCAGCGCGATCATCAGGGAGATGATCAGCAGGTTGTGCCGGAACGCCTCCAGCAGTCCCGCCTGCTCCGTTTCGTAGCTATACACGTACACCGCGCCCACGATCTGATTGTGATACACCACCGGCGTGGCCACGCGGCATAGGAACGCCGTCCCGTCATAGTTGCAGTAGGACGCATCGTCCCCCCGCAGGGCCACCGTCACCACGGAGTACAGCGCGTACTTCCCCACGGCGTTGCCGCCGTCGCGGGTGTCGTACAGCACTCTCGCCGCGCTGTCCGTCACCATGATACGATCCGCGCCGGACTCATCCAGTCCCTCCAGCGCCGTGGCCACGTTCTCCTTCGTCAGCTTCTCCAGCCCCATCAGCGCCGACTCGATGACCTTGGCCGCGCTGCGTAGGTTGTTCTGCGACGACTTCACCATCAGGTTCTGTGACACCAGCAGCGGGTAGGAGTTCAGCAGGATCAGCACCGCCGCGATGACCAAAATATAGCTCAGGCTGAACTTCATCTGCAAGGTCGCCTTGCCCCGCAGCGTTTTCAGCCGCGGCGAAACACGCCCCCACAGCGATCTTGCGCGGGCCTCTGCCTTCTCCATCCACGCCGCCTTACGCGGTGGGCTGTTCCTCTCCTGCGAAATAGTAACCAACTCCCCACTTCGTCATGATGTGTACCGGCGCGGCGGGATTGGCCTCCAGCTTCTCCCGCAGCCGGCGGATGTGTACATCCACCGTTCGGTAATCCCCGGCGTAGGAATAGCCCCACACCAGATCCATCAAGCTCTCCCGGCTGTATACCCGCCGGGGGTTCTTCATCAAAAGCTCGATCAGGTCGTACTCCTTGGCCGTCAGGTCGATGGTCTTTCCGTCCCGTATGGCCACCCGCTGCTCCGTGTCCAGACTCAGATCGCCCACCGTCAGCAGCGGCGTCCGCTGCCGTGCCTGTGCCTGCTGTCCGTTCCCTGCGGCCCGGCGCAGCAGCGCCCGTATCCGGGCCTTCAGCTCCAGGATATTGAACGGCTTCGTCACGTAGTCGTCCGCGCCGTAGGCGAACCCCATCAGCTTGTCGCTGTCCTCGCTGCGGGCCGTCAGCATGATCACCGGCACATTGGAGAACTCCCGTATCTGCATACAGGCGTCCGTGCCGGACAGCCCCGGCATCATCACGTCCATGACGATCAGGTCGATGTCGCCCTTCTTCGCCAGCTCCACGGCGGACGCGCCGTCATAGGCCGTCACCACCTCATATCCCTCGTTCTCCAGATTGAACTTCATGCCCTTGACCAGCAGCTTCTCGTCGTCCACGACCAGTATCTTCATTCCATCTCCTCCGTGATGATGCAGCTTTGCAGATTTTCCAGTGTGGCCGGGCCGATGCCCTCCACCTGCAATAGGTCCTCCGCCGTCTGAAACGGCCCGTTCTCCGTCCGCCAGTCCACGATGCGCTGGGCCAGCACCGGCCCGATGCCCGGCAGGCCGTCCAGCTCACTGACCCCGGCGGTGTTGATGTTCACCGGCTTCACCGCCGTCCCGCCGTCCTCCGGCTCTGCGGCGGTGATGAGATAGTCCCCCGCCGCCGTTTTCGGCACAGCCGCCCACAGCGCCGCCGCGCCCACGCAAAACAGCGCCGTCAGCACCAGCAGATACACATCCGTCCTTGTCAATTTTATCCGTTTTCCCACGGTTGACTACCCCATCTTTTTCGTCTATAATATGCCTTGCACATACGGCGCGGACGCCCCGCACCGCGCTTTACACTTCATTATAACATACCGGGAGAGAAATTCCTATGAAAATCCGCCGTTTTTTATCTATTTTTTTGCTGACCGTTCTGCTGGCCACCCTCACCGTCCCCGCCTACGGGCTGGAAGACCCTGCCATCCGGGCCAAGGCCGCCCTGCTGGTGGACATCAGCTCCGATACCGTCCTCTATGAAAAGGACATCCACGATGAGCTGGACATCGCCAGCACCACCAAGATCATGTCCGCCCTGCTGATCTTCGAGGCCCTCGACCGGGGCGACCTGCGGATGGATCAGAGCATCACCGCCACCGCCTCCGCCCTGAAGGGCCTGCCGGAGGACGGCAGCACCGCCGACATCGTGGAGGGCGAGACCCTGACGGTGGAGCAGCTGCTGTACTGTATGCTGGTCATCTCCGCCAACGAGACGTGCAACATCCTGGGCGAGGCGCTGGACGGCTCGGTGGATGCCTTCGTGGCCCACATGAACCAGCGCGCCCAGGAGCTGGGCTGCAAGAACACCCACTTCGCCAACACCACCGGCCTGACCAAGTCCGGCCACTACTCCTCCGCCTGGGATCTCTACCTCATCACCCGTGAGGCCATGACCCACGACGACTTCATGACCATCGTGAACACCAAGTCCTACGAGATACCCCCCACCAACAAGACCGAGGACGAGCGGGTGCTCCACAGCACCAACGCCCTCATCTCCAACTGGCGCTTGGCCGGCTACCTCTACTCCGGCGCGCAGGGCATCAAGACCGGCTCTACCGATGCCGCCGGTCAGTGCCTTGTCTCCTCCGCCGTCCGCGGCAGCCGCACGCTGGTCAGCGTGGTGCTGGGCGCGCAGAAGGTGGAAAAGGAGAACGGCGCGGGCTACGTTGTGGAGAGCTTCACCGAGACGGCCCGGCTCTTTGACTACGGCTTCGACAACTTCGCCTCCCGTCAGGTGCTGGATGAGAACGAGCTGATCCAGGAGGTCCCCGTGGCTCTGAGCAAGCAGGTGTCCTCTGTGGCCGTCCACCCCGCCGAGACCACCGAGGCCATGCTCCCCAAGGACGTGAAGGACGAGGATCTGGTCCGCACCGTCAAGCTGGATAACGAGACGGCCAACGCCCCCATCGCCGCCGGCGACCGGCTGGGCGAGATCACCGTCAGCTACAATGGCCAGGACTGCGTCACCGTGCCGCTGCTGGCGGTGGCGGACGTGTCTGTCAGCCGCTTCCTGCTGGCCCGCCACAATATCGGCCTGTTCTTCTCCCGCCCCTCCGTCCGCATCGCCGCCATCGCGCTCATCGTGCTGGCCGTCGCCCTGGTGCTGTGGTTCAGGCTCTATGGCCGCAACCGCCGCTACGGCAAGTCCAACAAGAACTACCGCCAGCACGCCTACCGTGGCCGCCGCCGCTGACGAAGCCATGGAAGACCTGCGTATCCTGTACGAGGACAAATTCCTCGTCCTCTGCGTCAAGCCCGTGGGTGTTCTGTCCGAGGACAGCGACACCGCCGCCTGTATGCCCGCCCTGCTGCGGCAGCATTACCGCGCCCTGGGTCAAAATGATTACATCGCCACCGTCCACCGTCTCGATAAGGCGGTGGGCGGCGTCATGCTGTTCTCCCGCCGCCGGGATGTCACCGGCAAGCTCACCGCCGCCGTGGCGGAGCACCGCGTCACCAAGGAGTATCTGGCCGTCCTGCGCGGCACGCCGGAAAAGGACGCGGACACCCTCACCGACCTGCTGTTCCGGGATGCCGCCCACAACAAGAGCTACGTCGTCACCCGTATGCGAAAGGGCGTCCGGGAGGCCCGGCTGGACTACACCGCCCTGGCCCATCACGACGGCCTGACGCTGGTGCGCGTCCGATTGCACACAGGCCGCACCCATCAGATCCGCGTCCAGTTCTCCCACCGGGGACTGTCCCTGCTGAGCGACATCCGCTACGGCAGCAAAGCCCCCTGCCCCCCGGCCCTGTGGTCCTGCCGTTTGGCCCTGACCCACCCCGTCACCGGCCAGCCCCTGGATGTCACCTGCCCGCCCCCCGATACCTACCCCTGGAAGAAATGGTTTCGTCGGAAGCATAACGCAGGCATCAAAAAAGCACCCGGAAGGGTGCTTTTTCTTATTCCGTTCATCCGCCCAACAGCCTGCCAATGCGTACCAGCAGCAGCCCCAGCAGGAAGAACCCCGCCAGGATGCCCGCCACGCACCGCCAGAACCGCTTCGCGCCCAGCGCCCGGTAGTCCAAAAACGGGTACGGATACAGCTCCCCGCTGAACCCGATAGGCTTCCCCGTCCGCGCCCGCAGCATCACGAACGCGAAGTACGCCACCGGCAGCACCAGCCACCACACCGCGTTCCACACGGTCAGCCCGGCCTTGTCCTGCCACAGCAGCCACTGCACCGCCACCAGCCCCGGCACGATGTAGTGTACGCACACGTTGGCAAAGCTGTACCGCCCCTTCAGCCAGCTCTCGTCGTTGCTGTGCTTCGCCAGCGGGATCAGCAACAGCGCGTAGATGAGATGCGTCACATAGATGCACAGCGTCACACTCAGCGCCACCCCCGGCGAACCGAGCCACCGAAGCGCACCCCGCCCGCCGATCCCCAGCGCCAGCTCATACGCCAGCACCAGCAGATTGCTCAAATGGGTGTAGTACACGAAAAACCCCGCCCGGATGCACTTCTTCTCCGGCAGCCACGCCTTTTTATACAGCCCCGCCGCCGTCACCGCCGCGATGACCAGCGCCGATACACGCAGCATCATGCCCCTCTCAGCTCCTTCAGCAGCGCGATCTCCCGTGCGTAGCCCTCCAGCTCGTTGGGTGTCTCCAGCACGAAGGGCAGCCCCGCCAGCGCCGGATGGCGCACCACACGGCCCAGCGCCTCCACCCCCAGATACCCCTCGCCGATGCGGGCGTGGCGATCCTTGTGCGCGCCCAGCGGGTTCATGCTGTCGTTCACGTGTACCGCCCTCAGCTTCTCCAGTCCGATGACCCGGTCAAACTCCGTCAGCACCCCGTCCAGATCCCCCGCGATGTCATACCCCGCGTCGGATACGTGACAGGTATCCATGCACACGCCCAGCTTGTCCTTCAGCTCCACTCGGTCCATGATCTCCCGCAGCTCCTCGAACCGGCTTCCCACCTCGCTGCCCTTGCCCGCCATGGTCTCCAGCAGCACCGTGGTGGTCTGCTCCGGCGTCAGGATGGCGTTCAGCGTCTCGGCGATCTCCGCGATGCCCACCTCCACGCCCTGCCCGGTGTGACTGCCGGGGTGGAAGTTATACACGTTCCCCGGCACAAACTCCATCCGCAGCAGGTCGTCCGCCATGGTCAGCCGCGCAAACTCCCGCGTCCGCTCGTCCTTGGAGCAGGGATTGATGGTGTACGGCGCGTGAGCCACCAGCGTTCCGAACCCATTCTCCTTCGCCAGCGCCAAAAACGCCTCCGCGTCCTTGGGGTCGATGGCCTTGGCCCTGCTGCCCCGGGGATTGCGGGTAAAAAACTGAAACGTGTTCGCCCCGATGGACAGCGCCGTGCGCCCCATGGCCAAAAAGCCCTCCGAAGCCGACAGATGACATCCGATGTAAAACATAGCCCTTTTACTCCTTTTTCTCTCGCAGCGAGACGGTCTTCACGTCCGCCTTTCCGTTCTCAATGGTCAATACGCCGCAGGTGGGATGCTCCCAGTCCCCCGCCGCGCCGGGGTTCAGCGTCAGCAGCGTCCCGTCGTTGTCCACCATCGGCCTGTGGGTGTGCCCGAACAGCAGCACTTGCGCGCCGCACTCCTTCGCGGCGTACATAGCCGCCATAGGCGAGCTTTTCACGTTCCGGGTGTGGCCATGCAGCATCAGTATCCGCACGCCGCCCAACTCTATGAGCCGCTCCTTCTGGTCATAGCTGCCCCAGTCGCAGTTCCCCGGCACGCCCTCCATGGCAAGCCCCGGAAACTCCCGCCGCAGCGCCTCCAGATCCCGCTGGCAGTCCCCCAAATGCAGCACATAGTCCGGCTGTACCCATTCCACCGCCCGCACCATATTGTCCACGTTCCCGTGGCTGTCCGACACCACCAGCACCTGCACGACCACTCATCTCCCTTTCATCTTGTTATTCTACCACATTCCCATTGAAAACTCAATTCCTTTACGGTATGATTGAGCAAACGCCACCCTTTGTCACGATGAATGTAAAATGCAAAAGGAGGAATGTCCATGACCGGCGGCATCGTGGAGTTGGATCTCCACGGCATGAACACCTACCAGGCGCAGATCGCCATCGACGCGGCCCTCCGCCGCGCCGGCAGCGGC
Source organism: uncultured Eubacteriales bacterium (assembly GCA_900556015.1). Next base: position 16,653 of record USNH01000002.1, read on the forward strand.
ACATACCGCCTGCGCCTCATCCACGGCTACCGCGGCGGCACGGCCATCCGCGATATGCTCTGGACCACCTACACCCACCGCGGCCAGGTCAAGCGCCTGGTCACCATCCACGACGGCGTCACCGACCTGGTGCTCAGGGAGTTTTGACCATGAAGATTGCCCAGATCCAAATGCGCGTCACCTCCGACAAGACGGAAAACCTCCGCCGCGCCGCCGCCCTCATCCGGCAGGCCGCTCCGGCGGATATGGCCGTCCTGCCGGAGATGTTCTGCTGCCCCTATGACAACAGCTGCTTCCGTGCCTACGGCGAAGCCCCCGGCGGCGAAGCGTACCAATGCCTCTCCGCCCTGGCCCGTGAACAGCGCCTGTGGCTGGTGGGCGGCTCTGTGCCGGAGCTGACCGACGGCAGGGTGTATAACACCTCCTACGTTTTCGACCCCTCCGGCAGCTGCGTGGCCCGCCACCGCAAAATGCACCTCTTTGACATCGACGTACCCGGTGGCCAGTCCTTCCGGGAGTCCGCCACCCTGTCCCCCGGCTCGGATGTCACCGTGTTCGACACCCCCTGGGGCAAAATGGGCCTGTGCATCTGCTTCGACTTCCGCTTCCCTGAGTTGGCCCACCTGATGGCTCTCTCCGGCGCGAAAATTCTTCTCGTCCCCGCCGCCTTCAACATGACCACCGGCCCGGCCCACTGGGAGCTGCTGTTCCGTCAGCGCGCCGTGGACACCCAGTGCTTCACCGTGGGCACGTCCCCCGCCCGTGATGAAACCGCCTCCTACGTGGCCTGGGGACACTCCATCGTCTGCGACCCCTGGGGCGCGGTGCTCCACACCTGCGGCCACGGGGAGGAGCTCGCCGTCACCGAGCTGGACCTGTCCCGTGTGGACGCCGTCCGCCGACAGCTCCCCCTCCTCTCCGCCCGCCGCCCCGATGTCTACACCCTCCGCCCCACCCAGCACGAATGACCCCACCGCGCCCGCAGGCGCGGCCTCCCCTGCCTCCCTCTGCGAGGCGGCCCAGTGCTCACACTGGGTTGTGCGGCGAAGCGTAGCTGAGGTGTCACGGCTTCGCCGTGACGGCGGGAGAGACGTTGTACGACCGCACCCTCGTTGCTTGTCCGTAGGGGGCGATGCCCACATCGCCCCGCCGTTTTCGCATCATATTCCGGGCGGACAGGGCCGTCCGCCCCTATGCTCCGTCTACCGAGCGTCCGCCCTGTTTTTTCTCTGTCATTCCGAGGGCGCGAAGCGCCCGTGGGAATCCGTTCCCTTTTCATGTCAACCAGCGGCCAAAGGCCGCCACCTACCTTTGCCGCTCCGCGGCAAAGGCGCGATTTGATAATCGCC
>USNH01000003.1 GCA_900556015.1 uncultured Eubacteriales bacterium
TTTTGGTCACTTTTGGGGCTGCGGCCAAAAGTGACCCGCGCCGGGGCGCAGAACGCCCCTTTCTTTCTCCAAAGAAAGAAAGTAACCCGTCGGAGACAAACAGAAGAAAGTCCCCGCCACCTGCAAAAGAAGAAAATAAATAAACCCCTCACCAAAAACGGCGTGTCTGTCCTCCTCGGGCAGACACGCCTTTGTGTCTCGGTGTTCATATCATACCATATTTTTCCGTCCGGCACAACCCCGGAAACGTAAACATTGTGTGAAAATTACGTCCCGTCACACCGTTTTCTCCACCAGCGCCACTGCGTGGGCCGCCATGCCCTCGCCGCTGCCGGTGAAGCCCAGGTGCTCCTCCGTTGTCGCCTTCACGGAGACACACCCCGCGTCCAGCTCCATGGCCGCCGCCAGGTTCTCCCGCATCGTGCCGATATACGCCGCCAACCTCGGCGCTTGGGCCACCACCGTGGCGTCCACATTCACCGCCTGCCAGCCGTTCTCCGCCAGATACGCCGTCACCCGTCGCAGCAGCGCCAGACTGTCCGCGCCCGCGTAGCGGTCATCGCTGTCGGGAAACAGCTTGCCGATGTCCCCCAGCGCCGCCGCGCCCAGCAGCGCGTCCATCACCGCGTGGGTCAGCACATCCGCGTCGGAATGGCCCAGCAGCCCCCGGTCGCATGCCACGTCCACGCCGCCCAGGATGAGCCGTCTCCCCTCCGTCAGCCGGTGTACGTCATAGCCGTGGCCGATCCGCAAATTTGTCATAGTCCGCTCTCCCTCTCCCGCAGCAGCGCCTCCGCCACCGTCAGATCCTCCGGCGTGGTGATCTTGATGTTCTCCTTCCACCCGGCGGCAAGATAGACCTCCTTGCCCAGCCGCTCCACGGCGGAGCAGTCGTCTGTCAGCGCCGCGCCGTCATTTACGGCGGATTGCAGCGCCGCCTTCAGAATGTTGGCCTGGAACACCTGGGGGGTCTGCACGGCGAACAGCGTTTTCCTGTCCGGCGTGGACTGCACCACGCCCTGCATATCCGCCACCTTCACCGTGTCCGTCACCGGCAGCGCCGGGGCGGCGGCGTAGGTTTTCTGCCCCAGCCTTATCATCTCGTCCACCTGCTCCGGGCGGATCAGCGGCCTTGCGCCGTCATGCACCGCCAGCAGCTCCGCTCTCTCGCTGGCGGCCAGCGCCGCCAGCAGCACGGAGGAGGCGCGATCCGCGCCGCCCTCCACCACCCGCACCGGCTTTTGCAGCCCGGCCCGGGCGCACAGCCCCGCCAGCTCCTCCAGCCGCTCCGGGTGTACCGCCACCACGATCTCGTCCACCAGCTCCGCCCTGTCCAGCGCCGTCAGCGTCCGCACCAGCACCGGCACGCCGCCCAGCATGGCCGTCAGCTTGTCCGTGCCGCCCATGCGCTCCGAGCTGCCCGCCGCCGCCACCAGCGCCGCGCAGTACGGGCGGCAGCGCACCTCCAGCTTATGCGTCAGCCTGTCAAACAGTTTTCCCATCGTTCACCGCTCCCGTCATCATCACTTCGTCGATCCAGCGCTCCGCCGCGTCATAGGCCATCTGCTGCACCAGCGCGATCTCCGACAGCAGTATCTGCTTGGCGCTCCGCAGCATCTTCCGCTCCCCGGTGGAGAGCCCCCGCCGTGCGTCCCGGTGCATCAGCGCCTTTACCACCCGGGCCACCTCGGTCAGATCGCCGCTTTTCAGCTTCTCCATATTTTCCCGGTAGCGGCGGCTCCAGTTCCTGTCCTCCTCCACCGCCAGCGCCGGAATGTCCGCCACCAGCGACTGCACCCGCTCCGGCGTTGCCGGCTCACGGATGCCGATGGCCGCGCAGTTGTCCACCGGCAGCTTCAGCACCAGTCCGCTGCCCCGTGAGCGGAACACATAGTAGGCGCGGGCCGCACCCGCCGACATTTCGTCTATCACGTTTTCGATGATCCCTGCCCCGTGCATAGGGTGAACAACAGCCTGTCCCACGCGGTACATCCCCGCACCTCCTCCTCTTTTCTGCTTCTTTCAAGAAAAGTATACCGTACAATTCAACCTTTTACAAGGTTTTTTAAATAAAAATCAAGGGTCTGCCTTCCAGCAAACCCCTGATTTTTTCCAGTTCAGCGACTCTGATACAGTGCCTTGCTGGCCCGGTACATCTCGTAGCAGTCCAGCTTGGCCACCACCTCAAAGGGCGCATGCATACTCAGCACCGGCACGCCTGCGTCCAGCGTGGCGATGTTCCGATTGGCCATATACTGGGCCACCGTGCCGCCGCCGCCGGCGTCCACCTTGCCCAGCTCGCAGATCTGCCAGCGCACGCCGGCCTTGTCCAGCACCTGCCGCACATAGCCCACCGTCTCCGCGTTGGCATCGGACGAGCCGGACTTGCCCCGTGCGCCGGTGTACTTGCAGATGCCCACGCCGCCGTTGATATAGGCCGCGTTCCGCTTCTCATACACCTCGGCAAAGTTGGGGTCATAGGCCGCCGTCACGTCCGCGGACAGGCAGAAAGCGTTCTCATAGCACACCCGCAGCGCCACGCCCTGGCTCTCGCACAGATCCTGCATAAACGTATCAAACGCGGCGGACTGCATACCCGTGATGCCCATAGAACCGATCTCCTCTTTGTCCGCCAGCACGCACACCGCCGTTTTTTCCGGCGTTTCGATGTCCAGCAGCGCCTTGAGCGCGGCGTAGCCGCACACGCGGTCATCGTGACCGTAAGCGCCGATAAGGCTGCCGTCGATGCCGATGTCCGTGGCGTTCACGGCGGGGACGGTCTCCAGCTCGGCGGACGTCAGGTCGCTCTCCGTGATACCGTACTTGTCATACAGCCGCTTCAGCACCTGCATCTTCACTCGGTCGGTGTCGTCGCTGTCGCCCAGGGGACGGCTGCCCAGCAGCAGATTCAGCGTCTCGCCGGGAATAGCCTCGCCCAGGGGCTTCTTGCTCTGCTCGCCGCCCAGGTGGGGCAGCAGGTCGGTGATGACCAGCTTGGGCTCGTCACCCTCGCCGATGCACACATCCACCACAGTGCCGTCCTTCTTCACCACCACGCCCCGCAGCTGGAGAGGGATCGTGACCCACTGGTACTTACGCACGCCGCCGTAATAATGGGTCTTGAAATACGCCATACTGCTTTCCTCATACAGCGGGTTGGGCTTTAGATCCAGCCGGGGGGAGTCGATATGAGCGGCGGTGATCTGCACGCCCTCCGCCAGACTCTCCTTGCCTATGACCGCCAGCATCAGGCCCTTGCCGCGGTTGGAGGTATACACCTTGTCACCGGCCTTCAGCGCCATGCCCCGGCGGTACGGGACAAAGCCCTTCGCCTCGGCACGGGCGATGGCGGCGCGGACGCTGAGACGCTCCGTCTTGCCCTCGTCCAAAAAGCGCTTGTAGTCCACACAGTAGCGCTCCATCTCCGCCAGGTCTGCCTCGGACAGCACATCGTAGCCGTTGCGCTCATCACGCAGAAGCTGCTTCTTCAGGGCCTTCATTTCCTCACTCATGGTCAGTTTCCTCCTTGATGATATATTTTAATTCTTTGTACGCAATTCCCTCAAACGCCTCCGGCGATGCGGCGCGGTTCACCAGCACATCCGTGCAGTTTTCACGGTAAAAATCATCCGGCTTCTGTGCCTGCACCCGCAGCCGTGCGTAGCTCTCCGGGATGTTGTCCCGTGCCATGATGCGGCGCACCCGCTCCTCCGCCGGGGCGATCACCGCCACCGTCCGGCGGCAGAGACGGCACAGGCCGCTCTCCACCAGATTGATGGCATCGATGCCCACCACCGGCGCGGCGCTTTCATCCATGCGGCGGCGCAGCTCACGGGGCAGATATGTAAAGATAATGTCATTCAGCCGCGCCAGCGAAGCCGGGTCGCCGAACACCACGCCGCCCAGCCTCTGCCGGTCCAAACTGCCGTCCGGCAGGAACACCGGCCCGAAGGCGTCAGCGATGGCCTCCCGCAGGGCCGCGTCCGTCCGCAGCTGCTCGTGGTAGATGGCATCACAGTCCAGCACCAGCCCGCCCAGCCGCTCCAGCGCCCGGAGGGCGCTGGTCTTGCCCGCGCCGGTAGGCCCGGTAAAGCCGATGACCAGCGGCGCGGCGTCCACCACGTGAAAGCCCGCCGCCTTCTTCAGCCGGTTGCTCACCGCCAGTCCCAGCCCCGCCTCGTCGGGGCACTGGGCGAATATCTCCGTCACGTCCGTGTCGTCAAACGTCCGCAGCGCGTCAAACACGTGCTGCGCCTGGGCCAGCTTGTCGCCGGACGCGCCCAGCCGGTGGACGGTATGCCCCGCAAACAGGGGTGCGAACTCGTCAAAGCAGATAACGCCCGCCCCCTCCGTGATGTGGGCGGCGATCCAATCGGCGCTGCGGCGTGGGCTGCCTGTCACAGCGGTGACGGCGGCCCTGGGAGCATAGTGCCGATACTTCATGCCGGGAGCGCGGGGGCGCTCCCCATCGCCCATTTTGCGGCGGACGGCATCATCCACGGCCACCTCACCCAGCACCGCCTCCAGCGCCTCCAGCGGCAGTCCGCCGGGGCGCAGCAGGCGGGGCGGCTGCACCGTCAGGTCGATGATGGTGCTCTCCACCCCCACGGCGCACGGGCCGCCGTCCACGATGCCGTCGATCTTGCCCCACATATCCTCCACCATGTGCCGGGCGGTGGTGGGGCTGGGGCGGCCCGACGTGTTGCCGCTGGGGGCGGCCACCGGCGTATCCGCCGCGGCGATGATGGCCCGCGTCACCGGGTGATCCGGGCAGCGAACGCCCACCGTCTCCAGCCCGCCGGTGGTACGCAGGGGCACACACTCCCGGCGGGGCAGGATCATGGTCAGCGGGCCGGGCCAGAACCTGGCTGCCAGGGCGTAGGCCGTGTCCGGCACGTCCGTGCAGCAGCGGATCAGCCAACTCGCCTCCGGGATATGGAGGATCAGCGGGTTGTCCTGCGGGCGGCCCTTGGCCTCGAAGATACGGCGCACCGCGTCCTCATTCAGGCCGTCCGCGCCAAGGCCGTACACCGTCTCCGTGGGGATGCCCAGCAGGCCACCCCGGCGGAGGATGGCCGCCGCCTCCTGTATGGCGTTTTTGTCCCGTTCCGGGTGAAAAAGAATGGTCTCCAAGAGTCGTTCCTCTTTTCGGCAGTATACTTACAGCCCCAGGTCCTCGCCCACCAGCACCACCTTGATGCGGCCCTTGATCTTGCTGAAGCGGGTGATGACCATCTGGGCGCAGATGCAGTCGGGGCTGGTGCAGTCGCCGCACTGGCCGTTGACGGCGCAGGGTGTCTTGATATTGAACCGCTGGGCGTTGGCCGGGGCGGCCACGTTCCGGGCGCGGGCGATGGCGGCGTTCAGGTCGCCGGCCACCTTGTTCATACCGGCGACCACGATGACCTGCTTCGGGCCGAAGCACAGCGCCGCCACCCGGTTGGCCATGCCGTCGATGTTCACCAGCTGGCCGTCGGTGGAGATGGCGTTGCTGCTCATCAGGAACGTGCCGCAGGATAGCGCCTGATGGAGCAGCTCGTCCCGCTCCTCCGGGGTTCTGGCGGTGTCCCGGTCGATGAGGGGCTGGCCGCGCCGCGCCAGCGCCTGCTTGATGCCCAGCTGGTCGGCGGTCATCACGCCGCCCCAGGACACGGTGTGCTCCTGGGGGATCAGCTCCAGCACCTTGGCCACGGCTTCCTCGACAGTGGAACAGTAATAGCCCTCCATGTTCCGCTTCTCCAGGGCCTGTACCAGCTTCGGGCCGGACTTGTCATACATCATTTTCTTCGGGCCTTCCATTGAGGTCACTCCTTTCCTTCCTGCAGGCGCTGGGCCTGCTCGTTCAGTGTCAGTGCATCGATAAGATCATCCAAATCCCCGTTCATGATGGCGGCGATGTTGAAATTTTTACCGTCCCCGGTGAGCCGGTGGTCTGTGACCCGGTTCTGCGGGAAATTGTAGGTGCGTATCTTTCCGCTGCGGTCGCCTGTGCCCACCTGGCTTTTCCGGGTGGCGGCGATGGCGGCATTCTGCTTCTCCTGCTCCGCCTCGTACAGCTTGGAGCGCAGGATCTTCATGGCGCGGTCCTTGTTCTTATACTGACTGCGCTCGTCCTGGCACTCCACCACCACGCCGGTGGGCAGATGGGTGATGCGGATGGCGCTCTCCGTCTTGTTCACGTGCTGTCCGCCTGCGCCGGAGGAGCGGAACGTGTCGATCTGCAAGTCCTTGGGGTCGATGGAGAACTCCACCTCCTCCGCCTCCGGCATGACCGCCACGGTGGCGGCGGAGGTCTGAATGCGGCCTGAGGACTCCGTCTCCGGCACGCGCTGTACGCGGTGCGTCCCGGCCTCGAACTTCAGCCGCGACCACGCGCCCGCGCCCTCGATCTCGGCGCTGACCTCCTTCACGCCGCCCAGCTCCGTCATGTTCTCGTTGACGATACTCAGCGTCCAGCCCCGGCGCTCGGCGTACATGGTATACATCCGCAGCAGGTCGGCGGCGAACAGCGCGCCCTCCTCCCCGCCGATACCGGCCCGGATCTCCAAAATCACGTTCCTGTCGTCGTTGGGGTCTTTGGGCAGCAGCAAGCGCTTCAGCTCGTCCTCCAGCCGCTCCATATCCGCCCTGGCGGCGGCCAGCTCCTCCTGGGCCAGCTCCCGCAGCTCCGGGTCGGACAGCATGGCGGCAGCGTCCTCCGCCGTCTGCGACGCACGGGCGTAAGCGCGGTAGGCCGTCACGATGGGCGTCAGCTCCTTCTGCTCCCGGCTCAGGGCGGTGAGCTTTTCCCGGTCGCCGTATACCGCCGGGTCAGACAGCTGCCGCTCCACCTCCATGAGCCGCGCCTCGATGGTTTTCAGCTTTTCCAGCATGGCGCGGCCCTCACTGCTGCTCCAGCAAGCGGCGGACGTTCTGCACGAAGTCGCTCCGCCAGAACTCATACCCCTCACTGCCCGGCCACAGGGATACCGCCGCCACGTGGGGCGCGGCGGTGTAGAGGTCCATCTGCTCGTAGACCTCCTCGCTGCGCTGGGTGGTGCTCCGCGTGACCACATAGGCCACGTTCTTCATCTCCAGCCCCCGGCGCTTCAAAAGCGCCCGCACCGGCGCGGCCATGCGCCCGCCCCACACGGGGCTGCCCACGATAACGAGCTTATACCGGTCCAGCGGCTTCTCCGTTTCAAAGGGCTTCAGCGGGCGGGTGGAGGTACGCATAGCGTCCATGCCGCAGCGCAGATAGCCCCGCCAGCCGCCGCGCTCCTCGCCGTCCCGGATGGCCACGATCTCCGCGCCCAGGTCCGCCGCGATGGCCTTGACGGCCCTGCGGGTGTTGCCCGTGCGGGAGTAGTAGATGCACAAAATATCACTCATATCCGTTCTCCTGTTCCTCCGCCTGCAAGCTCAGTTCCTCCCAGCGGGTCATTTCCCGCTCCAGCTCCGCCTCCACCGCCTGATGCCGGCGGTACAGCTCGTTCAGCTTCTCCGCGTCACAGGCGGCCTGCTCCATCTCGCCGTCCAGCCGTGTCAGCTCCGCTTCCAGCCTGGCGATGGCCGTCTCACAGATGGTCAGCTGCTTCCTCGCCGCCTGCTGGGCGCGGTTGCCCCGGCTGCCGCTCCTTTTCACGGGTGCGGACACCAGCGCGGCGGCTGCCGCCGCGGCGCGCTCCTCGTCCTTTGCCTGACGGTACTGGGCAAAGCCCATGGGGTAATCGCTGATCGCGCCGTTTTCCAGCTCCCACACCCGTGTGGCGAAGCGGTTGATGAAATAGCGGTCGTGGCTGACGAACAGCAGCGTGCCGTCAAAGGCCTCCACCGCCTCCTCCAGCCATTCCCGGGAGGCGATGTCCAGATGGTTCGTCGGCTCGTCCAAAATCAGCAGGTTGATGCTCTCGTCCATGAGCATACACAGCCGCAGGCGGCTCAGCTCACCGCCGGACAGCACCGACACCTGCTTGAACACGTCCTCGCCGGTGAATTGATAGGCCGCCAGCCGGTTTCGTGCCGACTGGGGCGTGATGTCCAGCTCATAGAGCATGGTGTCCAGTATGCTGCGCTCCGGGTGGTCGAAGTGGATGACCTGGGGCAGATAGGCCGCCTTGACGGACGGGCCGAGACGGACGCTGCCGCCATCGGGCCGCTCCAGCCCCATGAGGATGTTCAGCAGCGTGGTCTTGCCCGTGCCGTTCTCGCCCAGCAGGGCGATGCGTTCGCCGCCCTCGCAGCGCAGGTACACGTCGCCAAACAGCCGCTTCTCGCCGAAGCTCTTGGCAAGCCCCTTGATCTGCAAGACCTCGTCGCCCTTGAACTCCCGGCTCTGGAAGCGCGCCTCCAGCTTGCGGGCCTTGGTGGGCTTTTGGGTGGTACGCATCCGCTCGATGCGCTTTTCCATGGAAAACGCCCGCTTGTGCAGCGCGTCGTTGCCCATAAACGCCCACAGGTGCATCTGCTCGGCGGCCTTCTCCAACTGCTGGATCTTGGCCTGCTCCTTCAGATACTGCTTCATCCGCTCCTGATAGCGGCGCTCCTTTTCAATGGCGTAAAAGCTGTAATTCCCGCTGTAAAACTCAGCCTTGCCGCTTTGTATCTCGATGATGCGGGTGACAGTGCGGTCCAGAAAGTAGCGGTCGTGGCTGATGGTGACCACCGTGCCCCGGAATTTGCGGAGATACTCCTCCAGCCACTCCGTGGCCTGTAGGTCCAAATGGTTCGTCGGCTCGTCCAGCAGCAGGATGTCCGTGTCTTCCAAAATCAGTCGCCCCAGGTTCACCCGTGTCTTTTCGCCGCCGGACAGGCAGTCGAACTCCCGCTGCCGCATATCCTGCGGGATACTCAGGCCATTGGCCACCTTGTTCACCGCCGTGTCCGTGTCCCAGCCGCCCAGTCCCTCAAACCGGGCGTTCAGCTCCCCGTAGCGCCGCAGGGTGGCCTCGTCCGATGCCCCCTGCTCCATAGCCAGCGCCAGCGCGTCCATCTCGTCCTTCATGCGGTACATCCGGGCAAAGGCGGAGCGCAGCACGTCCTCCACCGTGTACCCCGCCGGGTACACCGGGATCTGGGAGATCAGGCCCACCCGGCGGCCTGCGCCCAGCTGCACCTCACCCTCGTCCGGCTCTAATTCCCCGGTGAGCATACGGAACAGCGTGGTCTTGCCCGCACCGTTTTTACCCAGCAGGCCCACCCGCTCGCCGCTGTCCACCTGGAACGTCAAGCCGTCCAGTATTCTCTTTTCCAAATCGAAGGACTTCACCAGCCCCGACACGCGAATATCGACCATTTACAGCTTCTCTAATTCCTTTACGATGTTCTCAAAATGCATGGCGTGGGATGCCTTCACCAGCACCGCGGTGTCCGGCGTGAAGCACTCACGCAGGGCGGGCAGCGCGGAGGGCACGTCGGGAAACCACAGGGCCGACGGGTCGGCCTTTTGCAGCGCCCGCATCTTCTCCCCGATGGCGATCACCCCATCCAGTCCCAGCTCCCGGGCCAGCGTGCCCACGTCGCGGTGGGCCTGCTCCGTCAGTTCGCCCAACTCGCCCATGTCGCCCACCACGGCCAGCTTGCGGCGGTGGCGGCTCTTGGCCAGCATACGCAGTGCCTCGGCCATGGCCTGGGGGTTGGCGTTGTAGCAGTCGTCGATGATGAGCCGCCCGCCGTCCATGCGGATCAGGTGCATCCGGCTGCCCACCGGCGCGTAGTCCGCCGCTCCGGCGGCGATCTCCTCCGCCGTCAGGCCCAGATACTCGCCGATGGCGGCGGCCATGGCCAGCGGATAGATCATATATCCGCCGGGCGCGGAGGTCTCCAGCCGATAGGACGCTTTTGCCGTGGTCACGGTACAGGCCACGCCCTCCAGCCCCCGGTCGTCCACCTCCGTCACCCGCACGTCACAGCCCTCGCCTGTGCCGCATCGTAGGATACGCTGGGGCAGCGTGACGGTGTTCAGCAGCGAGTCGTCGCCGTTGAGCACGGCGATGCCGTCCGGGGCAAGGTTTTCGAATATCTCGCACTTGGCCCGCAGGATGCCCTGCCGGGTGTTGCCCAAATTCTCGATGTGCGCGTCGCCCACGTTGGTGATGACGGCGATGTTGGGCCGCACCATCTCGCCCAAATACCGTATCTCGCCGAAATGGTTCATGCCCGTCTCGATGACCGCCGCCTGATGCTCCGGCCCAAGGCCCAGCAGTGTCAGGGGCGTGCCGATGTCGTTGTTGAAGTTGGCCTGGGTCTTGAGGGTGCAAAAGCGCCGCCCCAGCACACAGGCGATCATCTCCTTGGTGGTGGTCTTTCCGGCAGAGCCGGTGACCTGCACCACCGGCAGGTCAAATTTTCCGCGATACCAGCTTGCCAGCGCCTTCAGCGCCAGCCGGGTGTCCTCCACTTGAATATAGAATTTTCCCGGCAGCAGCGCCTCCGGCGTCTGCGCCGTCAGGCAGCCCGCCGCGCCGGACTCCAGCGCCTTTCCGATATAGGCGTGTCCGTCGAACCGCTCTCCCACCAGCGGCACGAACAGCGCCCCCGCCGGAACGCTGCGGCTGTCGGTGGACACCTGGGTGACGGCAGCATCGCTGCCTTGCAGCAGCACGCCGTTCACAGCAGCGCATATCTCCCGTACCGTGCAGGGCGTCATGCGCGCTCCGCCTTTCTCGCCGCCAGGGACAGCTCCACGATCCTCTCGCACAGCTCCCCGTAGCTCAGCCCCACCTGTGCCGCCTCCTGGGGCACAAGGCTGGTGGGGGTCATACCCGGCAGGGTGTTGATCTCCAAGCACCAGGCCAAGCCATTCTCATCCAAAATGAAGTCTGCACGGGAATAGACGGACAGGCCCAGCGCCCGGTGCAGCTTCAGGGCCATTTCGCCCACCTGCTTCCACTCGTCATCGGTGATAGGCGCGGGGCACAGCTCCACCGCGCCGTCCTTCTGATATTTGCTGACGTAGTCGAAATACGCCCCTTTGGGGATGATCTCCACGGCGGGCAGATACGTGTCGCCCAGCACGGCGATCTGTATCTCCCGGCCCTTGATCTTCTTCTCCACCACCACGTGGTCGCCATAGCGCAGCAGATTCCGCAGCGCCTTTTCCAGCTCCTCCCTGGTGTCCGGCAGCTCCACGCCGATGGAGCTGCCGCCGTTGACGATCTTCACGGCACAGGGGACTTCCAGCTCCTCCACCAGCCGGGGGATGTCCGATTCGGTGTAATGCACGTCACGCCAGGGCGCGGTACGCACGCCGGCGGTGTCCATCACCTGCTTCGTCACGGATTTGTCCATGGCCATGCCGCTGCCCAGATAGCCCGAGCCGGTGTACGGCACGCCCAGCAGGTCCAGCGTGGCCTGGATGCGGCCATCCTCGCCGCAAGCGCCGTGGAGCGCCAGGAACACGATGTCCGCCATGCGACACACCGCCAGCACGTCCTTGCCCAGCATACTGGGGCTCTGGTCGATGCGGCTGCGCCGCACCGCCTCCAGATCCGGCTCTACGCTCTCCACCCGGCTGCTGCCGCACAGGCCGTCCGGCGCGTCAAAAATGTCCTCCAGCCGCCCGTGGTACTGCTCCAGCCCCAAAAACATATCCACCAAAATAGCCTGATGTCCCCGCTCCCGCAGCGCTCTGCACACGCCTGTGCCGCTGGTCAGCGCCACCTGGCGCTCCGTGGACAGTCCTCCGGCCAATACGACGATCTTCATGCTTCGTCCCTCGCTTTCAGGCGCTCCGGGCGGAAAACAGCCCTAAGCGCCCATGTTTGATAGCTTATTATAGCATAGGCGCGGCGGGAATACAACCAAAAAGCAAACGGCGCTTCTTCGGAAGCGCCGTTTCCCTATCGCAGCCAATCCGGCTCGGCCCGTCCATGCACGCCGGACACCAGCCCCATCAAGGCGAAGGTCATAACGACGGACGACCCGCCGTAGCTGATGAACGGCAGCGTCAGACCGATGACCGGCATGACGAACAGACACATGCCCACGTTGACGATGACCTGAAAGATGATAACGCTGGCCACGCCGATACACACATAGCCCTCCAGCCGCGTCTTGGCCCGCCGCGCCACATAGACGCACCGCGCCACGATGGCCGTCAGCAGTGCCAGCGTCAGCACGCAGCCCACCAGCCCCAGCTCCTCACCGATAACGGAGAAGATGAAGTCCGTATGGCGGTTGGGCAGGCTGGCGGCCATCTCACTCTGACTCTGCACGCCCCGCAGGTAGCCCTGTCCGAAGATCTTGCCGCCGCCCAGCGCCAGCAAGCTCCGCGTCTGCTGCCAGCCGGTGTCCAGCGGGTCGTAGCTGTGGTCGAACAGGATGATGAAACGGTTCTTCATATAGGTGTTCATCAGGTTCAGATCCCACATGGCGTAGAACAGCAGCGCCGCCGCGCCGCCGCCGATAAAAAACCACCGCAGCGCCACCCCCGCCACAAAGCACATACTGGCGAAGATGAACAGGAACACCAGCGCACTGCCCATGTCGGCGGAGATCTTGTAATACGCCAGAAACAGCACGCCGAAATGGAGCGCCAGCATGGCCATAGAGCCCACGGACTTCAGGTCGCGGTGCTCCTTCAGCCACGCCAGCTGCTTGGCCAGCACGATGATGAACGTGACCTTGACGATCTCCGCCGGCTGCACCTTAACGGGCAGGAACGGAAACTCCAGCCACGCCCTGTTGCCCGTGCCGCCCTCGATGCCCAGGGGCGTGGCCAGCAGCAGTATAAAGCCGAAGCCCAGCAGGAATATCCATTTCCAGTATTTCACCAGCTCGTTCAGGTCGATCTGCGACACCAGCAGATACAGCACCACGCCGATGACCAGCGAGGCCGACTGCACCAGCACCAGCCGTTCGGTGTGCATATAGTGGGTGGCGCTGTGGATCATCACGATGCCGAACAGCGACGTGACGCCGCACAGTGCCAGCAGCACCAGATCAGCCTGACGGGCCACATCGGAAAACAGGTCGCGTATACGGCGCAGCACGGCGTCACCTCCCCCTTCGTAAAATCTATCTAAGTGTACCACATTAACTTTTCCGTGTAAACCGCCGTTTCGCTCTTTTCTTTTTTTCCGTTCCGTGCTATAATAAGACGATTTAAGTGCGAGGAGGTGCAGCCGGTGGAGTATATGTCCCACAGCCCGGAGGAAACGGAGCATATCGGCGAGATGCTGGGCAAGCGGCTCTCCGGCGGCACGGTGCTGGCCCTGCGGGGCGGCCTTGGCATGGGCAAGACCGCCTTCACCCGCGGCCTTGCCCGCGGCTTGGGCTACACGGGCCGTGTCACCAGTCCCACCTTCACCATCGTCAACGAGTACGACGGGGCAACGCCCCTGTTCCACTTCGATTTGTACCGGCTGGACGGCGAGGACGACCTGTTCGACATCGGCTGGGACGACTATTTGGCCCGGGGCGGCGTGTGCGCCGTGGAGTGGTCAGAGCGCATCGACAGCGCCCTGCCGCCGGACACGCTCACCGTGTCCATCGCCCGGGGCGAGCACGACAACGACCGCATCATCTCCGTGACGGGAGGGACTGTCCTGTGAAAATACTGGCATTGGAGACCTCCGCCAAAAGCGTCTCCGCCGCCGTGGCGGAGAACGGCGTGATCCTGGCCGCCGCCTATCAGAATACGGGGCTTACCCACAGCCGCACCCTGATGCCGCTGGTGGACGGTATGCTCCGCGCCGCGTCCCTGACGCTGGACGACATGGGCCTGATCGCCGTGGCCCACGGGCCGGGCAGCTTCACCGGCCTGCGTATCGGCGTGTCGGCGGCCAAGGGGCTGGCCTGGGCCAAGTCGCTCCCCTGCTGCGGCGTGTCCACGCTGGAGGCCATGGCCCGCGGCGTGTCCGACTTCGATGGCCTGATCGTCTGCGCCATGGACGCACGGCGGCAGCAGGTCTACCACGCCCTGTTCCGCTGCGAGAACGGCCAGCTGACCCGCCTGTGCGATGACTGCGCCATCAGCCTGGAGGCGCTGTCCGACAGTCTGCGCGGCCTGTCCCAGCCCAAGCTGGTGGTGGGCGACGGCGCACAGCTGTGCTATGACCACCTCACCGCCGCCGGCATCCCCTGCCGGCTGGCCTCCCCCGCCCACCGCTTTCAGAGCGCCGCAGGCGTGGCGCTGGCAGCGGAGGAAATGGCCCGTGCGGGCCTTGCCTGCACCGCCCAAGATCTCCAGCCCGTCTACCTGCGGCTCAGTCAGGCGGAGCGGGAGCGGCTGGCCAAGGGCCTAAGCCTGGCTGAATAACGTTTGTCCAAATGAATTTATATACGGAGGAAAGCACAATGTTTAGTGAGAAAGTCCATATCATGGATCACCCCCTGGTGGCCCACAAGCTGACCATCATGCGGGACAAGAACACCAGCGTCAAGGATTTTCGCGAGCTGGTATCCGAAATCGGTATGCTCATCACCTACGAGGCCACCCGTGACCTGCCCCTGACCACCAAGCACATCGAAACGCCCATCTGCGGCATGGACGCTCCCACCCTGGCGGGCCGCAAGTTCGTGGTCGTGCCCATCCTCCGTGCGGGCCTGGGCCTGGTGGACGGCGTGCTGCGTATGGTTCCCTCCGCCCGCGTGGGCCACATCGGTATGTACCGTGACGAGGAGACTCTCGAGCCCCATCCCTACTTCTGCAAGATGCCCAAGGACGTGGCCGAGCGTGACGTGCTCATTGTCGATCCCATGCTGGCCACCGGCGGCAGCGCTGCCGAGGCCATCGCCGAGATGAAAAAGCGGGGCTGCAAGCACATCAAGCTCATGGTGCTGGTGGCCGCCCCCGAGGGCATCGAGCACATTCAGAAGCTCTACCCCGATGTGGACATCTACGCCGGCGCGCTGGACGACCACCTGAACGAGCACGGCTATATCGTTCCCGGCCTGGGCGATGCCGGCGACCGTATCTTCGGCACGAAGTAACGCCCCCTGACCGTGCGGCCTCACCTCCCGCCGGGCGCGGCATACCTAAAGAACAAGCACATTCGCCTGTAAAAAGCGCCTATCATCCCGGCCCGTCCCGGCGTACAATAGGAGCA
Source organism: uncultured Eubacteriales bacterium (assembly GCA_900556015.1). Next base: position 15,030 of record USNH01000003.1, read on the forward strand.
TACATCACGGCGGCACGATAAGGCCGCTTATCCTTCACAATGCCGAGAAATGAGGTATCCGTTATGGAAAAGAGACTATACAAATCCAACACCAATAAGGTCATCGATGGCGTCTGCGGCGGCATCGGCGATCTGCGGTTCCATACGCCCCAGGCGCTGCTGCTGACGGGCTGCGACGAGGGCGTGCTGCCCCAGTATGTGGACCCCACCGGCGTCTTCAGCGACCAGGAACGGGCACAGCTGCAGGCCCTGGGCATCGCCCTCGCGCCGGACAGCTGGCGCACCCTCTCCCGGGACCTTGCCGTGCTGCACGAAGCGGTCGCCGATGTTGCAAAGACGGGTGGGCACGTTCAGCCCCTCCGTCCGCAGCAGCGCCGCCTGCGCCTCCAGCCGTTCCTTCAGCGCCGCGTCGACCGCCGTCCTTGCAAAGCAGACGATCTGTGCCAGATGCGCGATCTGCTCCGGCTCGCGCCAGCTGGCAAAGGAGAGGAACATGTCCGTCCCCATCATCAGCCAGAGCGTATCGTCCGGATGCTGCGCGGAGAGCTGGCGCAGCGTGTCGACGGTATAGCTCGGCCCTTCGCGCCGCAGCTCCAGATCGCTGCGCGCGCCGAGCTTGTCAGTGATATACTGCACCAGACATTTTTCAAAGCTGCCGCGGTACTTTTTGCCGACGCCCATTTTGCCGTCCTTGACCTCGATGCACGGGCGGAGCTTCAGAAGATTCGCGCCGAGCAGCGTCACGGCCGAGCAGCGGCCGCCCATTTTCATGTAGTCCAGTCGGTCAAGAATGAAGCTGGCCTCCACGCGGCCGGTCAGCTCCTGCAGCGCCGCGACGATCTCGTCCGGCGCCATGCCGGCGCGGGCCATCCGCTCGGCTTCGAGCACGACGAGGCCGTGGCCGGTGGAGAGATTTCTCGAGTCGACAACGTAGACGTTGTCGAAATCCGCCGCCGCGAGCTTTGCGTTCTGATAGCAGCAGGAGAAATCGAGGGAGATACAGATGTGAATGACAAAGTCATTCTGCGCGGAAAGCTCCGTGAACATGCGGACATAGTCCGCCAGGTTGACCGCAGCCGTCTTCGGCAGACCGCCGCCCACGGCGACATGCGCATAGATGTCATCCGGGCGGACGTCCACGCCGTCGCGCAGCGTTTTGCCGGCCATGTTGACGTAGAGCGGCAGCAGGCGGATGTTGTACCGCTGCAGCAGCTCGGGGCTGAGATCACAGGTCGAGTCAGACGTGATCTGATATCGCATAGAGAACCATCCTTTTTTTCACCAGCGTCCGTCCGGGACGCGCGTCTTTTGGAACCGATGATTTCATCGGTTCCTCTGGCGCAGCGCGCGGAAAAACTCGCGCAGCGCCTGCGAGCAGGCTTCTTCCAGGACCCCGCCCAGCACCTCCGGCTGAAAGCAGCCCGGCAGATGCAGCACATCGACCAGACTCCCGGCCGCACCGGATTTGGGGTCCTTTGCGCCGTAAACGACGCGCGGCAGATGCGCGTTCAGGATCGCACCCGCACACATGGGACACGGCTCGAGCGTCACGTAGAGCGTGCACTGCCACAGCCGCCAGCCGCCAAGCGTCCGGCAGGCCTCGGCAATGGCCTCGATCTCCGCGTGCGCCAGGGCGGTCCTGTTCGTTTCCCGGCGATTGCGGCCGCGGCCGACGATCCGGTCATCCAGTGTAATCACACACCCCACTGGGACCTCGCCCTCCGCGGCAGCCTCCTGCGCGAGAAGCAGAGCCTCGCGCATCATGTTTTCATCCAAAACCGTTCACACACCTCCACGGCAGGATTATTTACCCATCATACCCGAAAACGCCCCATTCGTCAACACCCCGTGCCGCCGCGCAAAAAAAGCCCTCCGGTCATGCTCTGACCGGAGGCAGATGGGGTTGTGGGATTTGGCGGCGGCCAGAGCCGCCGGCCTGGGATATGAAGTGCGCTCGCATTGGATAAGCTGTGTCTATACCATACCGGAACGGCACGGAAAAGTCTGCCGAACGCTGTCGGGACGGAAATTTTTTCTTGCGGCGGGCAGGATTCTTGCAAACAGGGCGGTTTCCTGCTAAAATATCAATCCGAATGAAGTGCTGCAGGGGGGATCTGTATGGAATTTGACGCTGGCCGGTACGACGTGGCCGTGATCGGCGCGGGCCACGCCGGGATCGAGGCCGGACTGGCCTGCGCGCGGATGGGGCTGAAGACCGTCGTGTTTACGATCAATCTGGACGCGGTCGGCAATATGCCCTGCAATCCCGCCATCGGCGGCACGGGCAAGGGCCATCTCGTGCGCGAGCTCG
>USNH01000004.1 GCA_900556015.1 uncultured Eubacteriales bacterium
CGCCCAGGATCTCGTGCGTGTCGCACACGATGACAAAAGCGTCCGGGTCGATGCGCTGCACCAGCTTCTTCACCGGGATGATATACCCCCGGCTGAACGCGCACATCACCACCTGCGTGGGCAGGTTCTTGTACGCACCCGTGCCCGACAGCAGCGTCACGCCCATGTCCATCTCCAGCAGCGCCTGGGTGATGTCCTCGCTCCGTGCGCTGATGATAAAGGACAGCTTGGCGGCGTTGCCGCCATAGACCACCTTGTCCATCAGGAACGTCAGGATATACAGCATGGCGATGCTGTATAGCACCTGCGTCAGCTGGCGGAACGTCAGCGAGTAGGTGACGATCACCACCAGATCCACCAGCAGGCACAGCTTGCCGATGGGCAGCTGCTGGAACTTCAGCTTCAGCAGCCGTGCGATCAGCTCCGTGCCGCCGGTGGTCGCGCCCTGCCGCAGCATCAGCCCGATGGCCGCGCCGCACAGCACGCCGCCATAGAGCACCGCCAGCACCGGCTCAAGGGGCTGGAACTGGTGTACGGCGTTGATGCCGTCGATCATCAGCGAGCTGACGGCCATGGCGTACAGCGAGCTGACGAGCACCTTGCCGCCCAGCAGCTTCCACCCCAAAATAAACACAGGCACGTTCAGCACCAGCGTCACCGTGCCCACCGGCAGGGCAGGGAAGAAGACGTTCAGCACCTGCGCCACGCCGGTCAGCCCGCCGATGGACATGTGCTGCGGCTGGCAGCACCAGCAAAACCCCAGCGCGTACAGGGCGCAGCTAACGGTGATCAGTGCGTATTGCTTCAGCGTGTCGGAAAAGCGCATGGCATCGTACCTCCCGATAGTCGATACCCCCATTATAGTATCGCGGGAGGAAAAAATCAACTGCCTATCCGCGCCGCTCTCACAGGGGCCGGAACGTGTCGATCACGCCCGTGAACCACTTCAGCTCCCCGGCAAACCGCTGGCGCAGCTGCTCCGGGATCTCCCGCCCCTTGCCGGTGTCGAAGAACCCGCGCCCGCTGTGTACGGCGATATACAGCTTCCCGTCCGTGTTGAGGTTGACGGCGTACTTGCCGAAGCCCGTGTCCGCCAGCCTCATGAGCCGCTCCAACCGGCTGGCGCTCAGAATACGCAGCGCCTCCGCCTCGTCGCCGCTGCTCAGATTGAACTGCCTGTCGAACGATTCGTCTCCCGTCTTGATGGTGCGGGCGTTGAGCAGCTTCTCCAGCTTGCCCCTGGGCCAGATGGTCAGCCACGTGGGGAACTCCCGGCCCAGCTCACACAGCATCCACTGCCCGGCATAGACCTCCCGCTCGTTCCGCTCCCACAGGCCCGTCTCCTCCCGCTGCACCTCGTCCACATCCGTCATGCGGACGGTGCACAGCTCCACCGTCAGACCCTTGTACGTCCCCCGTACATACCCCTCGCCCCGGCTGTCCGTATGGGTGGGCACGGGGATGTTGGTGTCCCCCGGGCGCAGGATATGCTGCCCCGGCTCGAGCTGCACGTCCTCAAGAACGCTGCCCGCCACGCCCGGCACGATGGCCTCGAACGTCTGCCGGTCGGCCTTGCCCTTGGACTTGCCCTGCACCGTCTGCCCCAGGGCCAAAATCACGCCGCCGATGAGGATCACCACGATGTTGCCGCCCAGGATGATGCCCGCGATGGCGACCACCACGCCCACCAGCGACAGGAGCTTGCCGCCCAGCCTGCCGCCCTTGCCCTGCCGCAGTGCCTGCGCCAGCTGCTCATCCGTCACGTTGTTTTTCTGCTCTGCCATGCTCTTCTCCTTATTCCGCCGCGCCATGCAGCGCGTCACTCTCCACCAGCAGATCCAGCAGCCTGCCCATGCCCGTCAGCGAGGCCGTGAACCACTTCCTTATGCCGTCGATGTCCCGCAGATCCAGCTCCTCCGGCACGCCCGCAAACACATACCGGGTGTTCAGCGCCAGTGTCAGATCGCCGTCACGGAGGCTCAGACAGCCCACCTTGCCGTTGTTGGCGAAGGCCTCCAGCTTCTGCACCAGCTCCCGCAGCTGCGGTGTTACCTGTTCGTCCACCGCCTGCCCGTCCGCTCTGCAAGCGGTGAAATGCTTTCGGAACAGGGCCGGATCGGTGATGTCGTCCTTCTTCCGCTCCCGGAACATATCCCGGATGACCATATCCAGCGCCGGGCCGCATATATCCTTGCAGCGCACCACGATGCCCCGGAACAGCGTCTCGGTCCTCGTCATCCAGTTGTCGTTGTCCGGGCCGGATTTCTCCTCCACCGTGCGGCGCAGCGCCACATTGGCGGCGGAAAACCGCAGCCCGTTGTGTACGCCCTCGTGAAAGTCCTCCACGCTGCACTCCGTCCAGGGGACGGCCAGCAGCTCGGCGCTTTCGAGAAACGTCCGGTCGATGGGCAGCTCCGGCGCTTCCGGCTCAGGGCCGAAGGCCCGCGTCAGCTCCGTGCGGAAATACCCGCCCAGCTGCTCCCGCAGCAGCGCCTTTTTCTTCTTTTGGGCGGGCTTTGCCACCAGCAGGAACAGCGCCACGCCGGGGAACACCAGCGCGCAGATCAGCAGGGGGTCACGCCGTATGAACATCGTGACGCACCCGGCCACCACCAGCAGCACGCCCAGCAGTATCCCGATGCTCTCTGTGGCCTGATACCGCCCCAGCTGCCGGGAGAGCTGCTCATCCGTCATTCTGTCCGCTTGCCTTGCCATTTTACACACGCCTCACTTTCGCCCTGGCCGCTCAGTCCAGCCGCTCGTAAAATTCATACGCGCCGGAAACGCCCCAGTAGAAGCCGTCCGCTCCGGCTGTCACCAGGTTATAGGACACGTTGTCATAGACCTCCGACACGGCGGTATAGTGGCCCTGCGCCTCGTCCAGCACCTCGATCATGCCGCTGTCCATGGCGGTGCGGGTGTCGCCCTGCTGGTCATACAGCACCCAGTCGCCGTCCGTACCGATGATGATGACGCTGACCTCCGTCTCGTCACCGTCCAGATACCACGTGCCCTCAAAGCCCTCGTGGTCCATGGCGGCCTCGACGCTGCCCTCCACCTGGGACTCCTCCGGCTGGAACACGAACGCCTCCACCTCCGCGTCCCAGAACCACACCATCAGCACCCCTGCGCCGTCCAGCTCAAACAGCATGGCCACGTCGCTGTTGCCGTCACCGTTTCGATCGGCAAAGTCGATGTCCTGAAACGCTTCCCACGGGTCGCTTTCCAGTGCCACCGGGTAGTCCACATAGTCGTATACGGCATACGTCTCATCGTCATAGCAGAAAACAGCGTCATTGTCGTTGACGCACACCAGCACATATACGTCCCCGCCATCCCGGGTGATCGTGCCCTCGGCCCGCACCACGCCGGTGGTGCGCCAGTCGCCGCCCGCCAGGTCATCCGTGCTGCCCTCCGTGCCGCCGCAGGCGGTCAGGCTCAGACACAGTGCCAGCGCCGCCAGCAGCGCAAATAGCTTCTTCCTCATAGCTCTCTCCTCCCGGCGGTCACGCCGCCTTCTCATAATAGTCGTATTCGCCGCCCCAGTACATCACACTGTTGTCAATGACGTTGAAGTCGTAGACCACGTCGTCAAACTGGTCGGAAACGGCGAAATACCGATCCAGATCCTCCTCGTCCGTCTCCAACGTGCCGCCGTCCACCATGGCGGGGTCGCCGTCACCGCCGGGACGCTCATACAGCGCCCAGCTGCCATCCGCGCTGATCTCCAGAATGCTGGCCGCGCCGGCCTCGCCGTCCAAGTACCATACGCCCGCCAGCGCCTCATAGCCGGTGTCGCCGATGTTCTCCCCCGGCGTGTCACCCAGCATCTTCTCAAATGTGCCCAGGGCTGTGACGTGCAGCGCGCCCACCGCGTCAAACCGGGCGCGGTACGCCACGCCGTCATGCTCGTTGTAGAAGTAGTCATCGTCATATTCCGGCACGTGCTGGATGAAGCCGCTGGCCGTGATCTCCTCGTCTGCGTCATACAGGGCGAAGCGCACCTCGTCGCCGCTTTCGTTGTGGGCCGCGATCAGCGTGCTGCCGTCCTCGCCGTGCCACGCGCCGCCGTAGACATAGAGGTCGGCCATCTGCTCCGAGTCCTTCACCAGTCCCTCAAAGGACTCCGGCACGTTGTAGAAATTGTCGTCGCTGCCGCCGTCACCGTTGCCGCCGTCATCGCCGCCGCAGGCGGCCAGCGTCAGGCACAGCACCAGCGCCGCCGCCAGCGCCGCGTATTTTCTCCAAAGTTTCATCTTTCTTTTCTCCTTTCTCTTGCAGGGCGCGTCAATACGCCTGCTCCGCCATGGTCAGCAGCTCATCGTGACTCAGCTCCACGTTGCCGAAGCGGACAAAAATGCCGTTGGTCACGGCGCTGTCCCACACCTGCGGGTCGGACAGCGTGCAGAACCGCGTCTTGTCCAAATAGGGCTTCATGTCCAGGAGCAGGCGGCTGCCGGACACGAAGTCCACCTGTAAAATGTGATCCGCCAGCGGCACGACAGCTGTCATGTACCTTCGCTCCAAGTCTGCGTCCTCCTTTCTCTCAGGGCATAAAAGATCCACCGTACAACCATTGTACGGTGGATCAAACGGTATAGCTATTAACCTTTGGTTAGTTCTTTGCCAGCAGCTCCGTCAGCCGCGTCCGCTTCGTCCGGGTGTCGCCGTCTATGTGCAGCTTGGAGTAGATCTGGTTCACGTACTGCTTTACGCTGCCCTCGGACAGAAACAGCCTCTCCGCGATCTCCCGGTTGCTCAACCGCTGTCCCATCAGGCATACGATGCCGTATTCCCGCTCCGTCAGCGCTGCCAGCTCCGGCGGACGGTTTTCGACAGCCAGCCGCCGCCGCGCCGCCTGTCCCAGCGCCTCGATCCGCGCCGTCAGCGGGCAGTCCTTTTGCTCCGCCAAAAGCGAGGCCAGCGCGTCATAGTTCTCCACGAAGGGCATCACAAAGCCGTCCGGCGCGGCGTCAGCCAGCGCCTCTGCCAGCCATGCGCGGGCTTCTTCGCGCTTTCCCAGCTGCGCGTAGGCCGCCGCCGTCTGAATACGCAGATGCAGCGCCACCAGCGCGTAGTGCATCCCGCCGCATACGGCCAGCAGCTCCGCGCCCCGCCCGATGACCTTGGCGTAAGCTCCCTGGGCGAGATACACCTGGTTCTCGATCATCTCCACCATGGGCCGCCCCGGCGCAAGGGTGTTGACCTCCGCCAGCCGGTGGCGTGCGAACACCTCCGGGATACGCTCCGTCTCACCCCGCACCGCGTGGCAATAGGCGCTGACACCGTTCCACAGCTGAAGCCACGATGCGTTGTGCTGCCGCAGCAGCTCCGCCCGCCGTGCTTCCGGGGTGCAGCGCAGGGCCGCGTCCGTGTGCAGCGCCAGCCGCCACGCCAAAAAGTCGCAGCACAGCGCCATGTTCACCTGTCCGTTGCCCTCGATCTGGGCGTAGGCGCTCTCCAGCGCGATGTGCGCGTCGGTGAACCGCCCCTGCATATAGGCCGCCTCCGCCGCCATGATCCGCTCCGCGCCCCGCCCGTGTCCGCCGGTGATCTTATAGTAGTGGGGCATACACTCGTCCATCTCCGCCAGCTCGCTTTCCAGCGACCCCGCCGTGCGGTGGAACATCATCAGCACCGACGGCGAGCCGAACGTCCACCCTCCGTCGCTGCGAATACTGATCGCCGGGCGCGACATCTGCGCGCTGGCGCTGCGGTGCAGCCGGCTCATGGCGCTGATGTCGTTGTAGCACAAAAAGCTCATAATGAGGTCGCACTCGCCCAGCAGGTCGCCGCGCTCCCGCTCCGGCATCTCCGGGTGTTCCTCGATGGCCGCCAGCAGCAGCGCCTTCAGCGCCATCATCCTGGGTATCTGCCGCCACGTGAACATCCGCCGCATCAGCACCAGCAGCGCCAGCGGATGCGCCTTGAGCACCCCGTCCGGGCACTCGTCCAGCGCCGCCAGCACCTCCGCCGGGTGCAGCGATGCCAGCAATATCCCCGCGTCCGCCTGCACCACCCGCAGCAGCCCCTCATAGTCTCCGCTGCGCCGATAGGCCGCCATGGCGTGCAGACACTGTCCATGCCGCTCATACCACGCGCCGCAGCGCGCCTGATAGAGCGCCCGCTTTTCCGCGCTCAGCGCCTCAAAGCACCTCTCGGCGCACTCCTTCATCATGTGATGGAAGCGATACGTCACGCCGTCCGGCAGCCGCTTCACGAAGGCGTTCTGCGCCGTCAGCGCCGCCAATATCTCCCCCGCGTCAGCGTCCCCGGTGACGAAGCGCGCCATGTCCTCGCTGAACTCGTCCGCCAGCCCCATCACCGCCAAAAACTCCCGCTGCCGCTCCGGCAGCGGATCGATCATGGCCGCCGTGAACGTGGCATAGATGTCCGACCGCCGGTCGGGCAGCGCCCCCTGCTCATGCAGCGTCCGCAGGTTCAGATACACCGCGGAGAACCACCCCTCGCTGGAGTACAGCAGCTCCTCCACCTGCGCGTCGGACAGCTCCGTGCCGCACCGATGGGCATACACCGCCAGCTCCGTGTGGTTCAGCCTCAGCTGCTCCGTGCCGATCTGATACACCCTCGCGCCCAGCCGCACCGTCTCGGCGGCGGGCAGAAAGCGATCCCGGCTGGCCACGATCAGGTGCACGTTGCCGGGCAGCCGCCCCGCCAGCGTACACAGGAACGCCGTCACGCGCCGGTCGGTCAGCAGGTGAAAATCGTCCAAAAACAGGTAGCACGGCACATCCCCCGCCAGCTCGTGGCACAGGTCGTCCGCCAGCATACTCCTCCCAACATCGTCCGCCGGGCAGTCGTACTCCCGCAGGAAGCCCAGCCCGGCCCGGGCAAAGGCGTCCTGCGCGCTGCGCCACAGGATGGCCAGGTTGTCGGAATACACGCTGATGCGGACGACCCTGGCCGTCTCCGCCCTGACACGCTCGTCCAGATACCAGCTCACCGCCGTGGTCTTCCCGTAGCCCATAGGCGCGACCACGGTGGTCATGGCGCAGCGGGAGATAGGCCGCAGGCTCTCCTGCAGCCGCTCGGATATGTAGGTGGCGTTCAGATTCCATTTCGGCTTTGGCATGGCATTCCCCTCCGATACGCCGCGGCGTGTTTCTCTGTCATATCCGCCGCGGCTCACCTACGAGTATACCGAATTTTCTCCGACGTGTAAACCCTCTCACTCGCCGTACCGCACGTGGAGCAGCTCATGGCACTTCTCCTCGCCGTAGTCCGCCAGCATGGCGGTGACGATGGGGTTCTTCTCCGCCCGCTTGAACATGGCGGAGGCGTCGGCGGCGTACAGTCCGTCGCCCCGCTGCTTCTTCACGGCGCTCAGCCCGTAGGGCTGGCCCGCGCCGCCCACACAGCCGCCTTTGCACGTCATGACCTCCACCAGGTGATAGAAGCGCTTCCCCGCCTCTATGTCGGCAATCAGCTCCTTGGCGTGGATCAGCCCGTTGACGATGGCGATACGCAGCTCCTGGCCGTCCACCGTCAGCGTCACCTCCCGGATCGCCCCGTCGCCCCGCAGGTCTGTTACCCGCACGGCCCGCAGGGCGTTTTTCGTCTTGTCCGGCAGACAGTGGCGCACCACCGCCTCGGCCACGCCGCCGGTCACGCCGTAGATCACCGCCGCGCCGCTGCCCAGTCCAAAGGGCAGGTCGGGGGATTCCAGCTCCAGCTCCGGCAGATGGATGCCCGCCTCGCGGATCATATCCACCAGCTCTCGCGTGGTCAGCACCAGATCCACGTCAGGCCGCCCGTCGTGGGTGAACTCAGGCCGCGCCGCCTCCATCTTCTTGGCGGTGCAGGGCATGATGGCGATGTGATAGGTGGTGCGCCCGTCCTGTTCGTCCTTGGCCTTATATTTATCCCGCAGCACGGCGGCGAACATCTCCATGGGGGACTTGCAGGTGGAGATGTTACGCAGATACTTGGGGTCGTTCAGCTCCAGATACTTCACCCAGGCGGGACAGCAGCTGGTGAACATGGGGAACGGCCCGCCGGCCTTCAGCCGCTGCAAAAACTCCTCCGCCTCGCTGATGGTGGTCATATCCGCGCCGAAATTGGTGTCGTACACCTCGTCCACGCCCATCAGCTTCAGTGCCGTGGTCATCTGGTCGATGGCGTTCGTTCCGGCGGGCAGGCCGAAGGCCTCGCCGATGGCCACACGCACCGCCGGTGCGATCTGCACCACCACCCGCTTTTTCGGGTCGTGGATGGCCCGCCAGGCCGTGCCGATCTGATCGTTCACGGTGATCGCGCCGGTGGTACACACGGCGGCGCACTGGCCGCAGCCCACGCACTTGGTGGCCTCCAGCTTGCGGTCAAAGGCGGGCATTACCTGCAATTCACTGCCCCGGAAGGCAAAGTTCAGTATGCCCTGTCCCTGCAATTCCTCGCACACGCGGACGCAGTCGCCGCACAGAATGCACTTGTTGGGATCGCGGAAAATAGCGTCGCTGGTGTAGTCCTTCTCCCGCTGTGGCCGTGTGTCGCTGAAGCGGATATGCCGCACGCCGAACCGCTGTGCCAGCTCCTGCAAACGGCAGTTGCCGCTCTTGGCGCAGGTGGTGCAGGAGCAGTCGTGGGAGGCCAGCAGCAGCTCCAGGATCATCCGCCGGTGCTTCAGCAGCTTGGCGGTGTTGGTGCGTATCTCCATGCCGTCCCGTGGCTCCATGGAGCAGGATGCGTCCAGCTTGCCGGTCTTCACGTCCTCCACCATGCACATCCGGCACGCGCCGTAGGTGCTCAGCTCGGAGTAGTAGCAGAACGTGGGGATGTCGATGCCCGCCTTGCGGATGACGGCCAGCACGTTCTTCTCCCCGTCAAACGGCACACGCTGGCCGTCGATGATCATAATTCCCTTGGCCATGGCTCACTCCTCCTCTATGGCGTCGATAGCGCCGAACGGGCAAGCGCCCCAGCAAGCGCCGCAGTGGATACACTTCTCGTTGTCGATGACGTAGGGCATACGGGGCTGGCCGGAAATGGCCTCCATGGGACAGTTCCGGGCGCACTTGCCGCAGCCCTTGCACAGCTCGGCCTTGATCTCCAGCCGGCGCTTGCGCCCGTTGCAGATGGGACAGTGGTGATCCACCACATGACGCAGATAGTCCTCCCGGAAGTTCTTCAGCGTGGACATCACCGGCTTGCAGGCCGTCTGCCCCAGGCCGCACAGCGCCGTGTCGGTGATGGTGTCGCTGAGGGACTCCAGCAGCTCCAGATCCTCCATCGTGCCCTCGTTGGCGATGATGCGCTCCAGCGTCTCCAGCATCCGCTTCGTGCCCTCCCGGCAGGGGGTACACTTGCCGCAGCTCTCGTTTTGGGTGAAGTGCATGAAGAACCGGGCCACCTCCACCATGCAGGTGTCCTCGTCCATGACCACCAAGCCGCCCGAGCCGATGATCGCCCCCAGCTTTTTCAGACTGTCAAAGTCCATGGGATAGTCCAGATGCGCCTCGGTCAGACAGCCGCCGGACGGGCCGCCGATCTGCACGGCCTTGAATTTTTTGCCGTCCTTCACGCCGCCGCCGATGTCAAAGATGATCTCCCGCAGCGTCGCGCCCATAGGAACCTCCACCAGCCCCGTGTTCACCACGTTGCCGGTCAGGGCGAAGGTCTTCGTTCCGGCGCTGCCCTCTGTGCCGATGGTGCGATACCACCCCGCGCCCCGGCGGATAATGCCCGGCACGTTGGCAAACGTTTCCACGTTGTTCAGCACCGTGGGCTTGCCCCACAGACCCTGATCCACGGTACGGGGCGGCTTCACGCGGGGCATACCCCGCTTGCCCTCGATGGACGCGGTCAGGGCGCTGCCCTCGCCGCAGACGAACGCGCCTGCGCCCCGGTTGATGTGGATGTGGAAGCAGAAGCCGCTGCCCATAATGTCGTCGCCTAGCAGTCCGGCCTCCGTGGCCTTGTCGATGGCCACCTGCAACCGCTTCACCGCCAGGGGATATTCGGCGCGGACGTAGATATAGCCCTCCGTGCCGCCGGTGGCCACACCGGCGATGAGCATACCCTCCAGAATGGAGTGGGGGTCGCCCTCCATCACGGAGCGGTCCATAAACGCGCCGGGGTCGCCCTCGTCGCCGTTGCACACGATGTACTTCACGTCGGACACGTTGCGCCGCACGCTCTCCCACTTGCGCCCGGCGGGGAAGCCGCCGCCGCCCCGTCCCCGCAGGCCGGAGTCGGTGATCTCCTTGCAGATGGATTCCGGCGTCATGTCGAACAGCGCCTTTTCAAAGGCAGTGTAGCCGCCCTTGGCGATGTATTCCTCCAGATCCTCTGCGTCGCTTGTGCCGCAGCTCTTCAGCACCACCCGGTGCTGCTTCTTGTAAAAGGGGATGTCCTCCTGCCGGGGGTAGGACACGCCGTTTTGGTGGTATGTCAGCCGCTCGATGATCTCGCCGCCCAGCAGCGTTTTCTCCACGATCTCATGGCAGTCCTCCGGCTTCACGTGGATATACATCACGCCCATGGGCTCGATGTGTACCAGCGGCCCCATCTCGCAGAACCCGTGGCAGCCGCTCATCTTCACGTGCAAGCTCTTTTCCTCATCGCCGTGGTGGGTCAGCCCCACGTATACCGGCAGGGCGCGGCTCTCGCACTCCCGCCGCAGCTCCTCATACACCTTCATCGAGCCGCTGGCGATGCAGCCCGTACCGGCACAGATCAGCACGTTCAGCGCCTCCCGGCTTCTGTTCAGCGCCTCCTGCGCCTGCTGGCGCAGGGCGTGAAACCCGGCGCGTGTCAAGGTAGGCATCAGGCACTCTCCTTTCCGCGTATAGCGTCCAGCTCCGCCAGCGCCGTCTCCGGCGTCATCTTGGCGTACACCTCTCCGTCAATGGTCATGGCCGGGGCAAGGCCGCACGCGCCGAGACAGGCCACCGTCTCCAGCGTGAACATAGCGTCATCCGAGGTCTTGCGCTTGCCCTCCAGCCCCAAATACTCCCGTATCGCGTCATAGATCGGCCCGGACTTGCGGACGTGGCACGCCGTGCCGTCGCAGACCTTGATGATGTGCTTGCCCTTGGGCTCAAGGGAGAAATTCTCGTAAAACGTGGCCACGCTGTATACCCGTGCCACGCTGATGCCCAGCATATCCGCCACCAGCGTCATATTCTCCCGGCTCAGATAGTTCTCCGTTGCCTGGATCTCCTGCAAAATGGCGATGAGCTTGGCGCTGTCACAGCCGTGTGAACGGACGATCGCCTCCGTTCGCTCCTGCTCAGGTCTCATATTCACTCCTCCTAAAAGCGGTGTTGCGGGCGTGCTCACCCACATTGTTAATTCGGTAACACTCCACCCGTACTGTACCATAGAACCGCCCCCCGCGCAACCGCAAAGGCGAAAGATTTCTCACCCTGCGAAAAATTCTCCGTCTTACACAAAAACCCCCGCGCCTTTTTGCGCCAAACGCCAAAACAGGGAACGGGCCGCCTCCCGGCGGCCCGTTCCCCAGCAACAGGTTTACATAATACCAGACTTCTTTTTCCCCTCCGCGATGGCCTTATTCAGCCGCCGTGCGGGGTAGTAGACCACCAGCCCGAACGCGGTGAACACCACGCACATCCCCAGCAGGATCGCCGCGCAGCGCAGATACGTCTGCCCGTACATCCCGCCGATGGTCTCCCGCAGCATATCCATCCCGTAATGGAACGGCATGACGGGGTACAGCCTCTGGAACAGCTTCGGCAGCACGTGGATGGGATACGACCCGCCCGACCCGGCCACCTGCAATACCATGATGATCACCGACGCGGCCATGCCCACGTTGTCCAGCGCGTACACCAGCGCGTAGTTCATGGCGGCGAAGTTCAGCGAGCACACGCAGCAGCCCACCACGAACAGCGCCGGCTCTGCCACGGTCATGCCCACGAAATGCAGACACCCGAACGCCGTGACCAGCGCCTGGGCCATGGCCATCAGGAAGAACACGGTAAACCGCCCGAAATACCGCTGGATGGCCGGGCAGCCCGCGAACTCCTTCTGTGTCACCGGCACCTTGATCATCACCGCGGTGAGCAGACTGCCCACGAACAGCGCCAGCATCACGTAATACGGCGCCATGGCCGAGCCGTAGTCCTTGATCTCGTAGATGATCTCCGTGTTCAGCTGCACCGGGGAGCTGAGATAGTCCGCCATGTGGCCGGAATCCGACTCCATCAGCTCACAGAACCGCTGGAACGCGCCGCTGTCGGTGATGCGCCGCAGGTCGTCCTCCATGTCCGCCAGATAGCCGTTCACCGTGGTGGTCAGGGCGATGGCCGCGTCCAGCGTGGGCTGGGTGGTGGCCACCGCGTCGGCGTAGGCGTACAGCGAGCCGTCCACGCTGTTCAGGCTGGCGGACGCGGCAGCCAAAAGCTGCTGTAAGGCCCGCAGCTTGCCCTGCGCCTCCGCGCCGGTGGTGTGCAGATAGTCGTTCACCGCCTGATTGGTCTTCAGCGCGGCCATCCGCAGATCCTCCCGCACCACCTGCATCGCGTCCAGCACCGGGCCGCGCATCTCGGCGATGCTCAGGTCGTCCACCGCCGCGTCCAGCGCCCGCAGGTCGGCGATGGTCGTCTCCAGCTGTGCCTGCATCTCCGGGTCGGTGGTGGCGGCAGCCTGTGCCTCCAGCGCCGCGATGGCCGTCTGTAGCTGCTGGTGCAGCCGCGCCTGCATCTGCGCGTCCGCCGCCGAGGTGTCCGCCGCCCGCAGCAGCGCGTCCACGTCGTCCAGCACCCTGTATGTGTTGTCCAGCACCGTCAGCAGGTCGCCGCCGGTCTCATCGGCGGCGGACAGCCCGGTGTCGATCAGATGCACCGTGCTCCCGGCGGCGGCATAGCCGCTGCCCATGGTGTCCCGTGCGTCGCCGATGGTGATGGCCGCCGCGTCCAAAAGGGACTCCGCCCCGTCCATCACGTCCTTCAGCGACACCAGCACGGCGTTGAGCTGCGTCATCTGCTGCTGTGCGTCCTCCAGCCGTCCCAGCAGGTTGTCAGCGATGTCCTGCCCGTCCCAGCCCATGGCCTTGAACACAGACCCGGCGGTGGTCAGC
>USNH01000005.1 GCA_900556015.1 uncultured Eubacteriales bacterium
CTGCAAAAGCTCACCGATGACAGCTGCAAGGAGCTGGATAAGCTGCTGGAAAACAAGGAAAAGGAATTGATGTCTGTTTAATGGGACTGTTTAACACGAGAACGCCCCAAACGGCGGGGGAGGTGGACAAAGGCCGCCTTCCCCGCCATATCGCTGTTATCATGGACGGTAACGGGCGCTGGGCGAAAAAACGCGGCCTGCCCCGCACGGCGGGCCATAAGGCGGGCGCGGAGACGTTCCGCGACATCGCCACCTACTGCAAGGAGCTGGGCATGGACTACCTGACGGTCTACGCCTTCTCCACCGAAAACTGGAAGCGGCCTGCCGAGGAGGTCAGCGCCATCATGTCCCTGCTGGAGCAGTATCTGCTGGAGGCGGTGGACACCATGGAGCGCGACCATATCCGCCTGCGCTTTTTCGGCGACCTGTCGGCCCTGTCGCCGGAGCTGCAGGCCCTGGCCCACCGCACCGACGACATCTCCGGCCACTACGACGGGTTTCAGGCCAATGTCTGCCTGAACTACGGCGGCAGGGCCGAGATCCTCCGTGCGGCGCGACTGTGCGCCCAGGCGGGGGAGGACTGGACGGAGGAGAACTTCGCCAAGCACCTCTGGTCTGCGGGCATCCCCGACCCGGAGCTGATCATCCGCCCCTCCGGGGAGCTGCGATTGAGCAACTTCCTGCTGTGGCAGTGCGCCTACAGCGAGTTCTACTTCTGCGACACCCTGTGGCCCGACTTCACCCGCGCCGAGCTGGATAAGGCCATCATCGACTATCAGAAGCGCGACCGCCGTTTCGGCGGCGTTAAATGAGGAGACCTCCCCTATGAAACAGAGAATTTTAGTGGCCGTCATCGGCATCCCGGCGCTGCTGGGCGTGCTGTGCTTCGCCCCGGACTGGGCCACGGCGCTGCTGGTGTCGCTGCTGTGCGTCATCGGCTGCCACGAGTTCATGGCCGCCGCCGCGCCGCTGAAGGCCCGCCGCTGGTGGCTCTTTGCCGCGGCGCTGTCGGTGTTCACCGTGTTCACCGTCTACTTCCGCGATGCTGCCTTTGCCGGTTCGCCCATTTTCGTCCTCATGCCCTGGCTGCTGGCGGCGCTGCTGGTGGTGCTGTTCATCGCCGCCGTCCAGGTCTACGGCACGGACGACGAGCTCACATTTCCCGACCTGTGCGCCGTGGCTGTGTCCGGCCTGGTCATCCCCCTGGCTCTGAGCTGTTTGCTGCGGCTTCGTATGCTGGACTACGGCGCGGGGCTGGTGCTCATCCCCCTGGTGTCCGCCTTTATGAGCGATGCCCTGGCCCTTTTCGGCGGTATGCTCCTCGGCAAGACGAAATTAGCACCCCGTGTCAGCCCCAAAAAGACCCGCGAGGGCGCGGTCAGCGGCCTGGTGGGCGGTATGGTGGGCATGATCCTCTACCGCATTTTCTTCTTCCTGTGTACCGAGGTGCAGCTCCACCTTGGCTGGTGCGTGCTGCTGGGCCTTGTGGGCGCGGTGCTGGGCCAGCTGGGCGACCTGAGCTTTTCCTGTGTCAAGCGCCAGTGCGGCATCAAGGACTATGGCCGGCTGCTGCCGGGTCACGGCGGCGTGCTGGACCGCTTCGACAGCGTCATCTTCGCCGCCCCGGTGATTTGGATGCTGGTGTCCGCCGTAACGCTGTATTGAGGGACTACATACTATGACGAAAACCATCGCCCTCCTGGGCGCTACCGGCTCTATCGGACGGCAGACGCTGGAGGTGGCCCGCGAGCTGGGCCTTACCGTGGCGGCGCTGACCGCCCACACGAATATCGACCTTTTGGAGCGGCAGGCGCGGCAGTTCAGGCCGCGCCTGGCGGCGGTGTATGACGCCGCTGCCGCCGCCGTCCTCCGTGACCGCCTTTCCGACACGGACATTGAGGTGCTGGCAGGGGAGGAGGGCCTTCTCGCCGCCGCCACCCTGGCCGAGGCGGATACCCTCGTCACCGCCGTCATGGGCAGCGTGGGCCTTGCGCCTACCCTGGCCGCCATCCGACAGGGCAAGCGCATCGCCCTCGCCAACAAGGAGACGCTGGTCTGCGCCGGCGAGCTGGTCATGTCCGCCGCCGCCGAATACGGCGCGGAGATCATCCCCGTGGACAGTGAGCACTCCGCCGTGTTCCAGTGCTTGCAGGGCTGCCGTGACCGGGGCGAGGTGCGCCGCATCCTGCTCACCTGCTCCGGCGGCCCGTTCTACGGCAAGACCCACGACCAGCTGGAGCACGTCACCGCCGCCGATGCCCTCCGCCACCCCAACTGGCACATGGGCGCGAAGATCACCATCGACAGCGCCACCCTGATGAACAAGGGATTGGAGGTCATCGAGGCCATGCGCCTGTACGCTCTGCCGGTGGAGCAGGTGCAGCCGGTGATCCACCGGCAGAGCATCGTCCACTCCCTTGTGGAGTTCCGCGACGGTGCGTTGCTGGCCCAGCTGGGCACGCCGGATATGAAGCTGCCCATCCGCTACGCCCTGACCTATCCCTACCGCGCCGAAACGCCGGACGCGCCGCTGGACCTGCTCCAATGCGGCGCGCTGACCTTCGCCGCCCCGGACGAGGATGCCTTCCCCTGCCTGCGCCTGGCCCGCCAGTGCGGCAAGACCGGCGGTACGTCCTGCGCCATCCTCAACGGCGCGAATGAGGCCGCCGTGGCCCTGTTTCTCCGCGGCGACATCGGCTTCAACGACATCCACCGCTGTGTGGAGCGCGCCCTTTCCCGGGTGGCGGTGAAATATCAGCCAAGCCTGGCGGATATACTGGAAGCAGACAGGGCGGCCCGTCAGGCCATTCTGTGACTTTTCATAAGGAGCATCGTCCATGATCGTATATATCCTGGCGGCCCTGCTGGTGTTCGGCGTGCTCATCGCCGTCCACGAGCTGGGCCACTTCCTGGCCGCCAAGGCCTGCGGCGTCCGCGTCAACGAATTTTCCATCGGCATGGGCCCCGTCCTGTGGGAAAAGCAGCGGGGCGACACCCAGTATTCCCTCCGCGCCTTCCCCGTGGGCGGCTTCTGCGCCATGGAAGGGGAAGAGGAGGACTCCGACGACCCGGCGGCGCTGAACCGTCAGGGCTTTTGGAAAAAGCTGCTGATCTTCGCCGCCGGCGCGGCCATGAACTTCCTCACCGGCCTTGTCATCATCTTCTTCCTCTACGCCGATGCCCAGGCGTTCTACACGCCCACCATCACCGGCTTTGCCGACGGATGCCCGCTGGAGAGTGCCGACGGCCTCCACACCGGCGACCGCATCGTCTCCATCGACGGGGAGCGCGTCTACGTATTCAGCGACGTGAGCCTGCTCTTTTCCCGCAACGCCACCGGGGTCTACGACCTGACGGTGGAGCGTGACGGCCAAAAGGTCCGGCTCAATGACCTCGCCATGGAGCGCCGCACTTATCCCGGCACGGACGGCGAGGAGTACACCGGCTTCGGCATCTACTTCGGCATCGAGAAGGCCGACTGGGGCGTGCGCCTGCGCCACACGTGGAACAACGCCGTGGACTTCGTCCGCATCGTCCGCCTCAGCCTGCAAATGCTTGTCACGGGTCAGGCGGGGCTGAAGGACCTCAGCGGCCCGGTGGGCATCGTCTCCACCATGGCCCAGGTGGGCCAGCAGTCGGAGAGCGCCCACGCGGCGGTGGAGAACATCGCCTATATCGCCGCCCTCATCGCCGTGAACCTGGCGGTGATGAACCTGCTGCCGCTGCCGGCGCTGGACGGCGGACGCATCTTCTTCCTGGTGCTCAACGCCATCGCCCTGCTGCTATTCCGGCGGCAGATACCCGCCAAATACGAAAACTACGTCCACTTCGTCGGTCTGATCCTCCTGCTGGCCCTCATGGTCGTGCTGGTGTTCAGCGATGTGTGGAAGCTCATTCAATAAAAGGGGAGGGGACGTTCATGACCCGTCAGATACACGTTGGCCCGCTGCCTGTCGGCGGCGGTGCGCCGGTGTCCATCCAATCCATGTGCAATACGCCCACGGAGAACGTGGAGGCCACCGTGTCCCAGATCCTGCGCCTGGAGCAGGCCGGCTGCGACATCGTCCGTGTGGCCGTCCCCACCCGGGAGGCCGCCCTGGCCATCCCCGCCATCAAGTCCCGCATCCATATCCCTCTGGTTGCGGACATCCACTTCGACTACAAGCTGGCGCTGCTGTGCATCGATGGCGGCGTGGACAAAATACGCATCAACCCCGGCAACATCGGCTCTCCCGACCGCGTCCGCGCCGTGGCCGACGGCTGCCGCGAGCACGGCATCCCCATCCGTGTGGGTGTCAACGGCGGCTCACTGGAAAAGGACATTCTCCGCAAATACGGCGGTGTCACCGCCGAGGCCCTGGCGGAGAGCGCCCTGGGCCACGTCCGCCTGCTGGAGGACTGCGGCTTCGCCGATGTGTGCATCTCCGTCAAGTGCTCCCACGTCCCGGTGAACATGGCGGCCTACCGCCTGCTCCATGAGCGGACGGACTACCCCCTCCACCTGGGCGTCACCGAGGCCGGCACGCCGGACATGGGCGTGCTGAAATCCGCCATCGGCATCGGCGGCCTGCTGTGTCAGGGCATCGGCGACACCCTCCGCGTCAGCCTCACCGCCGACCCGGTGGAGGAGGTGCTGGCCGCCAAGCGCATCTTGCAGGCCATCGGCCTGCGCCGCAGCGGCCCGGATCTCATCGCCTGCCCCACCTGTGGCCGCACCAAGTACGATATGCTCCCCATCGCCCGCGAGGTGGAGCGCCGTTTGCAGGGCTGCACCAAACCCATCACCGTGGCGGTGATGGGCTGCGTGGTCAACGGCCCGGGCGAAGCGTCCGCCGCCGATGTGGGCATCGCCGGCGGCGATGGCGAGGGTCTGCTCTTCGCCAAGGGAAACATCCTCCGCAAGCTGCCCCAGGACAAGCTGGTAGACGCGCTGATGGAGGAGATCGACAAACTGTAAGGTAGGTCATACCATGCCGGATAAAGTACCGTTTTTCACACTGTTTGAGAGCTTTCAAGCCCCTCGCCAGCTCCGTCTGCTGCTCCACGACACCGTGGCGCTGGGCGGCGTGCTGGACCGCGCCGCCCGCACGCTGGAGGTGCAATTAGAGAGCGGCGAGCCCATCCCCGACGCGGCCCGCGCCGCCCTCCAGCAGATGCTGGCGGAGCAGTACGACCTGCGCCGCGTCCAGCTCACCTTCCGTGATAAGTCCGCCCCGGTAAAGGGCGCGGGGGAGGTGCTGCTGGGCAAGGAGTTCAAGGGCAAGCCCACGCCCATCGCCGAGCTGAACCTGAAAATGGGCGCGGCCATCGTGGAGGGCCGCATCTTCAAATTTGAATGCTTCGAGACCCGCCGCCCCGGCGTGTGGCGGCTGTCCTTCAACATCACCGACGAGCGCAGCTCCGTCTCCGTCCGCCGCTCCCTGGGGGACAAGGAGGCCAAGCAGCTTGCCGCCGCCCTGTCGGACGGCGCGTACCTCCGCATTCAGGGACGGCTGGAGCTGTCCTTCGATGGCCGTGAGCTGCAGCTGAACCCGCAGAACATCCTGCGCGCCCAGCACGCCAGCCGTCAGGACAACGCCCCGGAAAAGCGCGTGGAGCTCCACCTCCACACCCAAATGAGCACCATGGACGCCCTCACCGATGTGGGCAGCGTGGTCAAGCAGGCGGCAGCGTGGGGACACCCTGCCATCGCCATCACCGACCACGGCACGGTGCAGGCGTTTCCCAAGGCCCGGGATGCCGCCAAGGATAAGATCAAGCTCCTCTACGGTGTGGAGGGCTACTTCGTCAACAACCTGGACGACCGCATCGCCGTCCACGGCCCGCAGGATCAGCCCTTCTCCGACGAGATCGTCTGCTTCGACATCGAGACCACCGGTCTGGACGTGGCCCACGAGGCCATCACCGAGATCGGCGCGGTGGTGCTGAAAAACGGCGAGATCACCGACCGTTTCCAAACCTTTGTCGATCCCCAGCGCCGTCTTACGCCGGAGAACATCGGCCTCACCGGCATCACCGATGCCATGCTGGCGGGCGCGCCCTCGCTGAAGGACGCGCTGACCGCCTTCCTGGACTTCGTCCATGGCCGCCCCCTGGCGGCCCATAACGCGGAGTTCGACATCGGCTTCATCCGCGCCGGCTGCCGCAAGACCGGCCTGGACTTCGACCCCACGTACATCGACAGCCTGATCCTGGCGCAGAACCTGCTGCCGGAGCTGAACAAGCACAAGCTGGACATCGTGGCGGAGCATTTGGACCTCCCCGCCTTCAACCACCACCGCGCCGCCGACGACGCGGCCATGGTGGGCTATATGCTCATCCCGTTCTTTGAGCGCATGGAGCGGGAGATGGACATCCACCGCCTCCAGCAGATCAATGGCGAGATGCTGAAGCTGCGGCCCAGTGGCGGCAAGGCCAGCCGCCACCCCAAGCACATCATCATCCTGGCCAAGAACAAGCTGGGCCTGAAAAACCTGTACCAGCTCATCTCCGCGTCCAACCTGAAATACTTCCGCCGCGTGCCCACCATCCCCAAAACGGAGCTGATAGCCCACCGCGAGGGGCTGATCATCGGCTCTGCCTGCGAGGCAGGGGAGCTGTTCCGCGCCGTGGCCGACCATAAGGACTGGGCGGAGCTCAAGCGCATCGCGTCCTTCTATGATTATCTGGAGATACAGCCCATCTGCAACAATATGTTCATGCTCCGCAAGGGCGATGTCCGCTCCGAGGAGGAGCTGCGGGACTTCAACCGCACCATCGTCCGCCTGGGCGAAGAGCTGAACAAGCCCGTCTGCGCCACCGGCGATGTCCACTTTCAAGAGCCGGAGGATGAGGTCTACCGCCACATCCTGCTGGCCAGCAAAAAGTTCCCCGATGCCGACTCGTCCCTGCCCATCTACTTCAAGACCACCCAGGAGATGCTGGAGGAGTTTTCCTACCTGGGGGAGGAGACCGCTCACAAGGTGGTCATCGACGACCCCCGCCGCATCGCCGACCGCATCGAGGACATCGAGCTGCTGCCGCCGGGCCGCCTGTTCCCGCCCCGTTTGGAGAACTCCGAGCAGGAGCTGCACGATATGGTTTGGGCCAAGTGCCACGCCCTGTACGGCGACCAGCCGCCCCAGCTCATCGTGGACCGGCTGAACGTGGAGCTCAAGAGCATCCTGGGCAAATACGATGTGGTCTATATGTCCGCCCAAAAGCTGGTGCAGCGCAGTCTGGAAAACGGCTACCTTGTGGGCTCTCGTGGTTCGGTGGGTTCGAGCCTGGTGGCCTATATGTCCGGCATCACCGAGGTCAACTCCCTGCCGCCCCATTACCGCTGCCCCCAGTGCCGGAACACCGAATTTGTCACCGACGGCAGCTACGGCTGCGGCGCGGATATGCCGGACAAGACCTGCCCCGTCTGCGGCGCGCAGTACGTCAAGGACGGCTTCGACATCCCCTTTGAAACGTTCCTGGGCTACGGCGGCGGCAAAGTGCCGGACATCGACCTGAACTTCTCCGGCGAATACCAGGCCCGCGCCCACCAGCACGCCATCGAGATGTTCGGCAAGACCCAGGTGTTCCGTGCCGGCACCATCGGCACACTGGCGGAAAAGACCGCCTTCGGCATGGTGAAGAAGTACCTGGAGGAGCGGGGCGAAACGGCCTCCAACGCGGAGCTGGACCGCCTGACCCTCGGCTGTGTGGGCGTTCGCCGCACCACCGGCCAGCACCCCGGCGGACTGGTGGTCGTGCCGGACGACATGGACGTGGAGGACTTCACCGCCGTCCAGCACCCCGCCGACGACCCCAACAGCGACACCGTCACCACCCACTTTGAATACCACTGCATGGAGGACAACCTCCTCAAGCTGGATATGCTGGGCCACGATGACCCCACCATGATCAAAATGCTGGAGGATCTTACCGGCGTCAACGCCCGTGCCATCCCCCTGGACGACCCGGACACCATGTCCATCTTCACCTCGTCTAAAGTGCTGGGCTTCGAGAATGACGAGATATTAGGCCCTACCGGCGCGGTGGCCATCCCGGAGTTCAACACCCGCTTCACCTTGCCCTTACGGACGGCCTCCATGATCTTGAAGCTCATCTTGGGGTCCAGGCCCATGTGGATCAGGTAGAGCATGATGTCGTCGCGGCAGCCCACGGTTTCCAGAACCGAGGCGGTGCCGCTGACGATCAGGTCCCGGGCGTTGCCCAGCCACACGTCGGTGCCGTGGGAGAAGCCGGACAGGCGCACCAGGGTGTTGAAGTCCTTGGGCTGGGTATCCACCAGCATGCCCCGGGTGAACCGGGTGTTGAACTCCGGAATGGCCACGGCCCCGGTGGGGCCTAACAGCTCGTCGTTTTCAAAGCCCAGGACCCTGGAGGAGGTGAAGATGCTCATGGTGTCCGGGTCGTCCAGGGGGATGGCCCGGGCGTTGACCCCGGTGAGGTCCTCCAGCATACGGATCATGGTGGGGTCATCGTGGCCCAGCATATCCAGCTTCAGAAGGTTGTCCTCCATGCAGTGGTATTCAAAATGGGTGGTGATGGTGTCGACGTCCTCGGCGTCGGCGGGGTGCTGGACGGCGGTGAAATCCTCCACGTCCATGTCGTCGGGGACCACCACCAGGCCGCCGGGGTGCTGGCCGGTGGTGCGGCGGACGCCTACGCAGCCCTGGGTCAGGCGGTTTACCTCGGCATTGCCGGCGGTGAGGCCCCGCTCGTCCAGGTATTTGCGGACGAAGCCGAAGGCGGTTTTCTCCGCCAGGGTACCGATGGTGCCGGCCCGGAACACCTGGGTCTGGCCGAACATCTCGATGGCGTGGCGGTGGGCCCGGGCCTGGTATTCGCCGGAGAAGTTCAGGTCGATATCCGGCACCTTGCCGCCGCCGTAGCCCAGGAACGTCTCAAAGGGGATGTCGAAGCCGTCCTTGACGTATTTCGTGCCGCACTCCGGGCAGTCCTTGTCGGGCATATCCGCCCCGCAGCCGTAGCTGCCGTCGGTGACAAATTCCACATGGCGGCAGTTGGGGCAACGGTAGTGGGGCGGCAGGGAGTTCACTTCGGTGATGCCGGACATATAGGCCACCAGAGAGGAGCCAACGGAGCCACGGGAGCCCACCAGATAGCCGTTTTCCAGACTGCGCTGCACCAGCTTCTGGGCGGACATATACACCACGTCATACTTCCCCAGGATGCTGCCCAGCTCCACGTTCAGCCGGTCCACCACCAGCTGGGGAGGCTGGTCGCCGTACAGGGCGTGGCACTTGTCCCAGACCAGGCGGTTCAGGTCCTCCTGGGAGTTTTCCAGGCGGGGCGGGAACAGCTGGCCCGGAGGCAGCAGCTCGATCTCCTCCACCAGGTCGGCGATGTGGCGGGGGTTGTCGATGACCACCTGGTGGGCCAGCTCCTCCCCCAGATAGGAGAACTCCTCCAGCATCTCGGTGGTGGTTTTGAAGTAAATGGGCAGGGGCGCGTCGGCATCGGGGAACTTCTTGCTGGCCAGGAGGATACGGCGGTACGTCTCGTCCTCCGGCTCCTGGAAGTGGACGTCGCCGGTGGCGACCACCGGCCGGTGCAGAGCTTCGCCCAACTCCACCACCTTCCGGTTGAAGTCCTTGATCTGCTCCAGCGAGTTCACGGTGCCGTTGCGCAGCATGAACTCGTTGTTGCCCAGCGGCTGAATTTCCAAGAAGTCGTAATAGGCGGCAATGCGCTTCAGCTCGTCCATGTCCCGCCCGGCCACAATGGCCCGGTACAGCTCGCCGGCCTCACAGGCAGAGCCAAGCAGCAGGCCCTCCCGATACTGGTTCAGCAGACTGCGGGGCACGCGGGGACGCTTGAAGAAGTATTCGGTGTGGGCTGCGCTGACGATTTTGTACAGATTTTTCAGGCCCACCTGGTTTTTCACCAGAATGATGAGGTGATGGTACTTCTTTTTCAGCACCTCTTTGTTGCCGCCCAGGCCCGTGTTCACGTCCTCCACCCGGTGGATGTCCTTTGCGGCCAGATCCTCCAGCATTTTGCAGAAGATCGCCGCCAGCGCCGCCGCATCGTCTCCGGCGCGGTGGTGGTTGAACTTGGGCAGCTCCAGGTATTTGTTCACCGTATCCAGCTTGTAATTGCCCAGGCCCGGATACAGCGCCTGCGCCATAGGCAGGCTGTCGATATACGGGTTGCGGAATTCCACGCCTGCCCGCCGGGCTGCCGCCTGCAGAATGGGAATGTCGAAGCCGTGGGCGTTGTGCGCCACCAGCACCCGGTCGCCCGCGAACTCCAGAAACTGCTTCAGGGCCGTATCCGGGTCCGGCGCACCGGCCACCATGCCGTCGTTGATGCCGGTCAGCTCCACCACCTTGGCCGGGATGGGCATGGCCGGGTCCACAAACGTATCGAACGCCTCGGTGATCTTCCCGTTTTCCACCCGAACGGCGCTGATCTCGATGAGCTTGTCCATCTGGGTGTTCAGGCCGGTGGTCTCGGTATCAAACACCACAAAGCTGCCGCTCAGCGGGCCGCTGGCCCCCTTGCCGTACACAACGGGGATCATATCATCCACAAAGTAGGCCTCGCAGCCGTAGATCAGCTTGAAATCCGGGTCGCTCTTGTGGATCTCGTCGGTGGCCAGCATGGCCTCCGGGTAGCCCTGACAGACACCGTGGTCGGTGATGGCAATGGCCGGGTGGCCCATCCGGTGGGCCAGCTTGACGATGCCGCCGGGGTCGCAGAAGCCGTCCATGCTGGAAAGCTTGGTGTGCAGATGCAGCTCCACCCGCTTTTCCGGGGCAGTATCCTCCCGCTTTTTGCGCTCCACGATCAGCACATCGTAGGGGTACACGATGTAGTCGTGCTCGTATTTATCGTAGGAGCAGTCGCCCCGCACAATGACCGTGCTGCCCTTGCCAATGCCCTCCCACTTGGAGCAGTCCTCCCCTTCCTGTGCACGGACTTTCAGGTTGATCGAGCCGGTATAGTCGGTGATAGACACGGTGTAGATCTTGCGGTAGTTGCCCTTGACCTCGGTAAAGAACACATCGCCCCAGATCATGCACTTGCCGCCCTCGCCGCCCAGATCCTTGAGGGGCGTAAGGTTTTTGGGGGTGAACATTTTGCCGTGGAAGATGGTAACCGGCTTGTCGGTAAGGTTGAGCCCCTCCACCTTGATAGACGGTGCGGTGTTCTTTTTCTCGAATTTGACCACCGGCGGTGCGATCTTGCGCTCCAGCTTTTCCTCCATCTGCTGCTGCTCCGCCGCAGTCACTGCGCTTTGCAGCGTCACCTTGGGGGTAACGCCGGTATGCTCGGCAACGCGCTTTGCAAGCAGTTCTTCAAAGCCCATCTCCTGCAAAAACTTTGTACCGTGGCACACCCCCACCGTGATGTTCTGCCCGGTGATGGTAATGCTGCTCCTGTCCAGAAAGCCGTTGATGGGCACACCGTCCCGCTTCATGTCCTCCAGCAGGATGCGCAAAGCGTGCTCGTCCAGCATGGCATAGCCGAACAGGTTCTTGATCTTCAGTTCAAAGCCCTCGTAGTCCGGCTGCAGGGAAGCCAGTAGCCGGGCGCAGAGGTTCTGATCCAGCGGGGCGGCGCTGCGCAAAGTAAACTCGACCTGCCGGTCCTGCCGCAGCATCCGGGCGTGCTCCACGATCACCTGCCCGAAGCAGGCCGCAAAATCCGGGTCCGCCATAAACTGCGGCCACAGCTGGGAAACAAGTGGTTTCACAAATGGTACTCCTTTTTGGTGGGTTCTTTACAGCACAAACTGCCGCACCCGTTTTTGCGGGTGTGGCAGTAGCGAAAAGAATGCTTACAATTTATAGATCTCGTCCATGAACTGATCCAGAATGTTATCGCCGGTCAGCTTTTTGATGGGCTTGCCATGGATGAACAGCACAGCCTCGCCCTTGCCGCCCGCAATGCCGATATCAGCTTCGCGGGCTTCGCCGGGGCCATTGACAACGCAGCCCATCACGGCCACCTTGATGGACTTTTTGTAGCCCTGCAGCCGCTTTTCCACCTCGTTGGCGATCTCGGTGCAGGGGTACTGGGTGCGTCCGCAGGTGGGGCAGGTGATGACCTCCGGTCCGGTGACCGGGAAGCCCACGGCGCGCAGGATGTTGAAGCCTGCCTCCACCTCTTTTTCCGGCTCGGCAGCCAGCGACACGCGGATGGTATCGCCGATGCCCTCCAGCAGCATCCCGCCGATGCCCATGCCGCTTTTCAGCAGACCCATCTGGTAGGTACCGGCCTCGGTGACGCCCACATGGAGCGGGTAGTCGGTGACAGCGCTGAGCTGGCGGTAGGCCTCCATCATGCGGGGCACGTTGGAGTTTTTGATGGAGATGACGATGTTGTTGAAATCGAACTTCTCCAGCAGACGGACATGGTACAGCGCGCTCTCCACCATGGCTTCGGGGACGGGGGCACCGTACTTGGCGAGGATGTGCTTTTCCAGACTACCGCCGTTGACGCCGATGCGGATGGGGATATTCTTCTGCTGGCACGCCTGAACCACGGCCTTCACGCGGTCGTCGTCGCCGATGTTGCCGGGGTTGATGCGGATCTTATCCACGCCCACATCGGCGCACGCCAGCGCGGCCTTGTAATCGAAGTGGATATCCGCCACGATGGGGATGTTCACCGCGTTCTTGAC
>USNH01000006.1 GCA_900556015.1 uncultured Eubacteriales bacterium
GCTCCCCGTCCGTCCGGCTGCCTGACGGGCAGCGGAGGCGAACCCCGTACCTCCGCCGCCCATTCCCTCCAGCTGCCCCAATGCCAGGTTCAGCTGCTGCGCCATCTGCAGAAGATACGCATACTGCTGCGTCACCTGCTCCTGCAAACTGCCCTCCGGCGCTGCGGGCATAGCCAACACGCTCACGGCCCATCACTTCCCTTCTCATACACCGCCGACGCGCTGTAAAGCCGGCAGCCTCCGCTGCCCGCCAGCTTCAACCGCAGATGGCCGCAGCGCCGCGGCCTTACCTGCATCACATAGCCGCCCGCGCGCCCGTCCCCGGTTACGCCGCCCGCCTTTTCCCAGCTGCTGCCGCCGTCATAGCACACATACGCCGTCGCCGACGCGCCGCTCGCCAGCTCCAGCCGCAGCTGCAAGCGCTCCAGATACTTATGCTCCGGCGTATACAGGCCCAGATCTCCCGTCTCCGCGCTCCAGTCCACCTGCGCCTCCTTCGTGCCGTACGTCCCGCTGGTATCCAGCAGCGTTCCGTCCCGGCACAGCAGCATCATCGCCCCGCCGTATCGCGACAGCGCCACCATCTCCTTGTCATCCTCCCTGTGCCACAGCTTCCGCGCCGTGTCGTACACCAGCAGCTCCCACGCCCCGGCGCTGCTGCGTGCCGCCAGCCAGTATCTGCCGCTCTCTCCGCCGCCGACGCCGCCCGCATACCGCTTCTCGCCCAGCTGCCGGGACACGCACACCGGCACGCTGCCGTCAAAGGCGTACACGCCGTCCATTCCCAAATAATACACCACGCCGTCCGCCACGGCCACCGTGCCGCCCGCGCCCTTCTTCACACCGTTGCACGCCATGGTCACGATCTGATGTCCACCGCCGGCGGCAGGATACACCCGTTCCATGCAGTTCTCCTTGAAGAACACCACGCCGCCCTGACACGCTGCCGCGCCGGTAAACGGCCCGTCCGAGCCTCTGGCCGCCGCATAGCTGTCGGTGCTCAGCCCCGCGAAGCTGTTCCAGTTCCGGAAGTCCCCCAGCTTGCAGGCGTAGATCTCGTTCACCGCCTCGCCGCCCACGATGCCGTACTTACAGCCCCACAGGCGGTTTCCCTGCTCCACCACAAAGTCCATGTCCGGCACGGTCCGCATCACCGTCACCACGGCGGTCTGGCTGCCCAGCGTCCGGCACAGCGCCGGCACAACGATCCAGTTGTCGCCCACCGCCTGCAATACGTGCAGCCCGTTCAGCTCCGACGATCCGCATCCGGACAGCGTCACGCCGTCCCCGGTGGAAAACCCCGTGCCGATGTTGGCCGCGCTGATCCTGGTGCATACCCCCTCCAGCTCCAGCCACGCGCTGCCGTCATACCGCCGCATCACGCACTCCGGCCTGCTGGTGTCCAGCCACAGATCCCCCGTCTCCGGCTCACCCGGCGCATACGTCCGCACCGTATAGTCCCCCAGTGCCGCGCCGTCCCTGTCGCACAGGGTGAACGTCACCTCGCCGCTGGTCTGTCTTGTGTTCTCAAGACTTCCCCAGTCGGAGAAATCCCGCGTGTTGATATACACCTTGTCCGGCCATATCAGCAGATACGCGCCCATGTTCACCAGCCGCTTGTCCCCGTCTGTAAGCACCGGCTCGGTCTGCGCCCCGTTGATATACAGCGCCGTGCCGTCCACCCACACCAGCGCCTCCCGGCCCAAAAAGCCGTGAGGCTTGGTCAGCGATGCCATCACGCTGCGTTTGGGCCGCACCTCCAGCGCCGGATAGCCGCCGCTCCACAGATTCTTCATGTCCCACATACAGCCCGCGCCGCTGCCGGGCCGCCGATCCAATCCCGGGAACTGATCCACCGCCAGCCGCTGGCGGCTCTGCGCCTTCAGCTTCGGAAAAAACATCCCTCCGCACCTCCTAACACAGCCGCAGTGCCTTCGCCCGCCCCTCCGGCGTCTCCCTGCGGCAGCAGTAGTCCCTGTATGTGAGAAACCCGTTGTTCCACAGGCTCACCGCGTTGTTGTACCGCGCCGTTTCGCCGTTGGCGTAGTGTACCTGCGCCTCCACATAGTACCGATACATCTCGTCATAGGGTGTCTCCGCCGTCAGCTCCGTCTCCTTCGCCACCTCCGGCAGCGCGCCGTCCGCGCCCCGCAGCTCCCGCAGCACGAACCCCTCCGCCTGGCCCAACCACCGCAGCTTTTCCGCCTCGGTGTACCCATTGGGCAGCAGCGTGTCCACCCGGGCCAGCACCTCCTTGGCCTTCACCTTCGCCATCCCGGCCACCTCAGGAAGCTCGCTCGTCCACGTAGCGCCGTGCCGTCTCCGCCATCATGCGGCCATTCTCCAGCACCTCCGCCACATACTCCGGCACGCTGACCTCCACGCCCCGCATGATCTTCCAGCTCCGCCCGTTGACGGACACGATCACGAAGTTCTCCTCGTTCTTTCTGCCACGCGGCAGCAGGATCTTCACCATTTTCTCCTTCATAGCACCCTTCTCCTTTCGTATCGTCCGTTATCCCAAATTCCTGTCATTCCGAGGCGCGAAGCGCCGTGGGAATCCGTATTCTCAAAACTGCAGATCCGCCCAAACCGCAAAAGCCCCTTATTTTGGGAACGTATTGCCGCACCGGCGTGACCACTGGCTCACAATGGCAGACTATTTGACCGTCCGGGCACTCCCCACAGGGGGAGCGCCCGGGCCTGTCCTCAGTTGGCCTTGTCCTCGCCGGAGTAGCTGGAGCCGCACTCCACGCGCACCATGTACTCGTCATACAGGATAGCCGCGGCGTGTACGCCCTTCCAGCCCACGCTGGAGCGCTGATCCAGCGGGTCAGCCGTGCCGGAGCTGCCGCGGGGCTTCACGATGACCTCCGTGCCCTCGCTTAGATCCACCACGCCGTAAGCGCCCTTACCGATGAACAGACAGCCGTACACGGCACAGCCGTCCTTGCCGCCCTCGGCAGGCTGGATCACCGCGTTGTCCGACACGGTGACACTGGTGCTCACCACCATCTTGCTGGCGGTGTTGCTCACCACCTTGACGCGGTTGGTGCCGATTTTCACATAGCGGCCCGCCAGCGCACCGGCGGCCACCGTGCCGCCGTCAAAGGCCACCTCCGTGTCGTCCACCACCGCGCCGTTCACCAGCAGCGTGCGGCTGTTCTGCGCCAGATCCGTACCGCGGTAGATCTTGGCCTCCGTGGTCTCCACAAAGCGCACGCCGTGCAGCTCGCCGATCTCGCCGGAGAACAGCTCCGTAGCGGCGGCATACTGGTGTGCGGCGATCCACGCCTCGTCCTGGCGCAGGTCAAAGGCCACGCTGGGGTGGATGATGCACACGTACTTGCCGTCAAAGGTAGGCGCGTTCATCTTCTTCAGCTGGGTGGCGGCCTTGGCCACCAGCTCGCTGGTCATCTTGCAGCTGCTGTCCAGCTCGGCGCGGCTTGTCACCTCGGTCTTTGCGCCGTTTGCGCCCAGCTTGGGCGCATAGATGACCTGGTTGCCCTGCTGGATCTCGTTGCGCGTCACCGTGTCCAGCGTCAGGCCCATGTTCGCGCCGTGACGGTCGGTGATCTCCAGCACCACGTCGTCGATAGCCGTCAGATCCAGCATATCGGACACGGTGGTGTAGTCGCCGTACTGCGCCAGCTCCTTGGTGATGTAGCTGACGGAGATGCCGCTGCCGTCGGGGGTCACGCCCTCGGTCAGCGGTGTCAGCGCCTTGTCGAACGCGCCGAACTTACGCCACTCCACGGTCTTGCCGCCGCCGGTGGGCAAGCCCTTCGTAGCCGCGAACTGGTTGTGTACCAGCTGGGGCTTGGCGTTCTCCAGCAGCTCCATGCCGTAGTAGGTCTTCATCTCCGCGCTCAGGCCTGCCGTGGTCTGGGTGTTCTCCGCAAACATCTGCAAATTCATCTCCATGTTTTCTCTCCCTTTCTAAAATCTGATCTTTTCTCCATCCTGTACTCTCTTCCGTATCGCCGCCAGCTCCGCACCGCTGAGCCCCCTCGGGTCCCAGCGGCTGACGCTCCTGCGCCGTCCGCCGTTCTCCGCCACGCGGCTGCCGCCGCTGGCGATGGCCTGAGCCATCTGCCGCCGTGTCCGCGCCACCGCAAAGTCCATCGCCCTGCGTAGCTGCTCCTCCTCCCGCTGCCGCTGCACCGCCGCCTGTACCACGGCGGCCCGCTGCCGCAGCTCCGCGTCCTGCCGCAGCCGCATATTCTCCTGCCTCAGATTCCGCAGCCGCCCGTCCAGTATCCTCTGCACCCTTGCGTCAAACGCCTCCTTGTATCTGCCCCTGATCAGCGTCTCGAAATCCTCCGCACCCTGCTCCCCGGCGTCGGGAGCGCTCTCCTCGCCCGTCTCCTCGGCAAATAGCTGCCAGTCCTTCCAAAGCTGTCTCATGCCAACTCCTTCCCGTGGTAGGTCACGACCCCATTTTCACGCACTGTGGATACCGCTCCGCCAGCATGGCCAGCCCCCGGCATACCAGCCCGAAGTCCCCGGCGCAGTCCCCCCTGCCCGTCACCTCGGCGTACCCCTTTCGGATGTCCAGCCCCGCCAGCCTTCCCGTTTCCGCCAGCGTCTCCGCCAATGCGTACACCAGCGCGGACGCAGCCGCGCATACGATGTCCTGTCCCGCCGGTCCATACCCGGCGTGCCCCTGTACCACCAGGCGCTTCCCACCTGCCTGTACCTCGATCATCTGGGCCGCACCGCCTGCTGTGTCTTGGCCCGCTGCCGCTCCACCGCGCTGCTTTTCCGCGCCGTTACCTTCCCGGTATCGCCCGCGGCCTCGTCGTCCGCCAGCTCCCGCTCCAGTGCCTCCGCCAAACGGCTGCCCTGCACCTTGTCCAGCATGGCCACCGTCTTTCGCAGCGCCTCCGTCAGCCACGCCCTCTGCTTCGCGTCCTTCTGTCCCTCCCGGATGACCTCCGTCAGCGCATCCTTGTTCTTGAACTCCATCAGCTCCAAGCATCGCAGCGCCTGCTCCGCCATATCGCTGCGGAAAAAGCCCATCTGGAACAGCTGCAAGGCCAGCTGATTGTACTCCATGGTCTTGTACGGTGTCTCGTTCTGTGCCGACACCTCCAGATCGAACTCCGGCACGCGGTAGCCGCCCATCAGCAGCGCCCTGGGCTTGAGACTGCGGTTGTCGAAATCGGCGAACTCCACGCCCTTCTTTCCCAGCAGCCGGAACTGCCGGGGCATATCGTAGAACTGCCGCACCAGCTCGATGCACAGCGTCAGCACCTCGGCGAACGCCTCATACCCGTCGTCGATCATGTTCCGGGACAGCTTGCCGCCTGCCTCCTGCAAGGCCGCGATGGCCGTGGCCGCCGTCACGCCGCCCGCCGTACCGCCGCTCATCACGTCCCGGTTGCCCGCCGTCTCCTTCATCTCCGCGATCTTGTTCTGCAACACCGCCACATACACGCTGTCCAGCGCAGGCACGCGGATAGGCGCGATGGAATCCGCTCCCAAATTGCCGTTGGTGTGGACAAAGGGCCGTGTCCAGTCGGCGTACTCGTTCTCGTTCACCGCCCCGTCGGAGCGGATGAAAAATCTGGGCGTGGCCGATGCCAACGTGTTCTTCAGAATGGCCTGGTTCATCAGATCGATCTGCTTCTGCGCCGACTTGCACAGATCCACATACCCATACCCGCAGGGCGTCCCCTCCTCGGGAAACAGCGTGTCGAACACGAACGGGTACTTCCCGTGGTCGTACCAGCCCCGCGCCGCCATCTCCGGGTCATTCTCCGTGGCATACAGCACATTCTCCCCCACGAACTTGCAGTATTGCAGCACTCTGCGTCCCTGCTCCACCGTGTGATAGTACCAGTCCACCACCAGCGACTGCTCCGATGTGTCCACCTTGTCGTCGTACAGATACCGGCTCACCTGCCCGCCGCTGCGTCCCAGCTTGCCCGCCAGCTGCGGATACTGCTCCTCCAGCCGCCTGTTGGGTGTCAGTTCCGTGGAGAAGAAGTGCTCTGACTCCTGTATGCTCTGCACACCCGGCTCCCAAAACAGGTTCAGCACGTCCATGCTGCGGATGTCGATGTCCCCCAGCCCGTGCAGCTTTCCGCCGTCCCAAAACACGCCGTACACGGCGCACCCGGATTTCAGCTTGTTCCACCACGCCTGGGAATACGCCTTCTTGAACTTGTTGTTCTTCAGGATCACCGGCAGGATGCGGGTCAGCACCTCCGCCTCCTTCCGATCCCCCGGCTCTCTCGGCAGCACCGTGGGCTCGGGATAGCTGTCCATAGCGTCGGCGTGCTTGGCCAGAATGCAGTTCACCAGCCACCCGCTGGCGGGCCGCACATCCTGGGGATTGCCGCCCTCGCCGCCCTTCTCCATCTGCTCCCAGTGCCGCAGCTTCCAAAACTGCTCGTTGTCGATGATGCGCCTGTCCAGGTTCTGCTTTCCCAGCCGGTACTTCCGCAGCACCTCCGCCGCCTGCCGTACCTGCTCCGCGCCGATCCTCGGAGTCAGCACCTCCTGACCGCCCGTGACCTCCCTTTCCATCTCGACCCCTCCTTTTTCGTCGTTCTGTCCCTGTCCTCCCGCCCCGCCAAGGTTGCACGCCGCCGTGCAACCTAGAAAAAACTTTTTCACCGCCGCACGAACCCGTTCCAGCTCCCGGCCTCCGGTCTCCGCATATTCAGCGGGTCGTCCGCGATCTCCAGCGCCGCCTGCTTTCGCGGCGCGATAGGCCGCATCATGCAGAAATACCGGCTCTCGTCCGCCGCGTGATCCTCCTGCCCCGTGTCCACGTCCTCCGGCGTCACCCGGCTGTACTCCAGCAGCGGCACGGTGCGGATAAACGCCCGGCAGTTCTCGAACACATACAGCCCCGGATACCCCTCATCGTCGAACTGCATCCGATAGTGCAGCTGCATCCACCCGGCGATGCGCCGGTTGTCCCCCTTCACGAAGAATATCCTGTGCCGCAGCGCCGTCTCATAGATGCTCTCTCCCCGGCTGGCGTCCCAGATAGCCGGATCGGCCACGCCCTGTATCTGCCGTCCCCGCAGCAGCGGATGCTCCTCCTCTATGCGCCGTATCTCCCCGAACTGCCGCTCCGGCGTCCACAGCACACCCTCGTCCGGCGTGCCCGTGCAGCCGTACAGCTCCGCGATGCGGTACACGCACCCGTCGTGATCCACCGCCCACCAGCCGCAGGAGAACGGCTTGGCGTACCCGAAGTCGTAGCTTCGGTACACGTTCCACTCCCTCGGCACGTCAAAGGGCTTGATCACGTGGGTCCACCGCCTGTCCTCATAGTGGGCCGGGTCGTCTGTGAACTCCTGGAACACCTGCCCCGCCAGCACGTCCCACTTGCCCTCCAGCCACGCCGCCCGCAGCTTGGGCGGCAGCGCCTCCAGCTGCCTCACGTACTCCGGCTGGCTCTCCAGCAGCACCCGGTTGTCCGTCACCCTGGCCGGGATGAACGCATAGTCCTCCCCGTCCTCCCCCGGCTCATACCGCCGGTCGATGAACAGCCGCTTGATGTACCCGTGTCCCGGCCCGCCGGGGTTGCAGGTGTAGTACACCCGCTTGGGAAAATCGTTCACGCCGCGCACGCAGGCACTAAGCTGCCGCATCCACTGCTCCTTCAGCTGCGTGGCCTCATCGAAAAAGATCACGTCGTACTCCGCGCCCTGATACCGCTCCGCGTCCCGGTCGCACCCGCAGTACCCGAACTGCAAAACGCTGCCGTTGGCGAACACAAACCGCCTCTCGCTGTTTTTAAACTCCGCCACTCCCGCCAGCTCCCGCTGCAAAAAAACCAGATGGTTGGCCTCCAGCTCCGGCAAGCTCCGCCGCACCAGCAGCATCCGTATCCCCGGATACCGCACCGCCAGCAGCTTGGCCTTGCACCGCACCGCCCAGCTCTTCCCGCCGCCTCTCGCCCCGCCGAAGGCGATATACTTCTTCCTACACGCCAAAAACTCCCTCTGCCGCCCATTGGGCGACCCGATCTCCCATCTCATTTCTTTCCTCCCCTGCTTACCGATAATTTGTCCGTAAGGCGGTGTGACCTCACCCCGCCGTCCATTTTACCACCGCACCCCTTGTCCTTTCGTAGGGGGCGATGCCCACGCAGCGAAGCAAGTACCCTTGGGGTGCATCGCCCCGCATAGAAAACGCACACGCCTTGGCAGACGGTACGTAGGGG
This sequence comes from uncultured Eubacteriales bacterium, assembly GCA_900556015.1. Next base: position 8,189 of record USNH01000006.1, read on the forward strand.
GCGATGCCCACATCGCCCCGCACGTAAAACGGACACATCATCGGTAGACGTGTGTAGGGGCGGGGTTCTACCCCGCCCGGTTTTTTACAATCCCTCCGTCACGGCCTTTGGCCGTGACACCTCAGCTACGCTTCGCCGCGCAACCCAGTGTGCGCACTGGGCCGCCTCGCAGAGGGAGGCGAGGGGATTCCGCGCCTGCGGGCGCGGGGACAGATTCCCACGCCAGTGACATCGGTCACTGGCTCGGAATGACACCGCATTTTATTTTCATAAATCCTATTGACACGGTAGGATTTATATGTTATCCTCTACTTACCTACCAAAAAGATATGTTAAAGGAGTGATCCTATGCAGGTCTATGCAGATAACGCCGCTACCACGCGGATGAGCGACAAGGCCGTGGCGGCCATGCTCCCCTATTTCCAAGCGTACTACGGCAACCCCTCCAGCCTGCACACCGTGGGCCAGCAGGCCGCCGAGGCGCTGGCCGATGCCCGGCAGCGGGTGGCCACGTGTCTGGGGTGCAGCTTCAAGGAGATCACGTTTACCTCCGGCGGCAGCGAGGCCGATAACCAGGCCATCATTTCCGCCGCCCGCATCGGGGCGCGGAAGGGCAAAAAGCACATCATCTCCACCGCGTTTGAGCACCACGCGGTGCTGCATACGCTGAAGAAGCTGGAAAAAGAGGGCTTCGAGGTGCAGCTGCTGGATGTCGGCCCGCTGGGCACGGTGACGGCCCAACAGGTGGCGGACGCCATCCGTGAGGACACCTGCCTTGTGACCATCATGTACGCCAACAACGAGATCGGCTCGATCATGCCCATCCCGGAGATCGGCGCGGTGTGCCATGAAAAGGGCGTGCTGTTCCACACCGACGCCGTGCAGGCGGCGGGCCACCTGCACATCGACGTGAAGGCGCAGAACATCGATATGCTGTCCCTGTCCGGCCACAAGTTCCACGGCCCGAAGGGCGTGGGCGTGCTGTACGCCCGGCAGGGCATCCCCCTGACCAATATCATCGAGGGCGGCGCGCAGGAGCGCGGCAAGCGGGCCGGCACGGAGAACATCCCCGGCATCATGGGTCTTGCGGCGGCGCTGGAGGAATCCTGCGGCCACATCGACGAGGCCATCCCCCGGCTGACGAAGCTGCGGGACAAGCTCATCAACGGCCTGTCCCAGATCCCCCACTCGGCGCTGAACGGCGACCCGGTACACCGTCTGCCCGGCAACGTGAACTTCTGCTTCGAGGGCATCGAGGGCGAGAGCTTGCTGCTGCTTTTGGACGCGGCGGGCATCTGCGCCTCCTCCGGCAGCGCCTGCACCAGCGGGTCGCTTGACCCCAGCCACGTGCTGCTGGCCATCGGACGGCCTCACGAGGTGGCCCACGGCTCGCTGCGGCTCAGTCTGTGCCACGACACCACGGAGGAGCAGGTGGACTACATTCTGGAGAAAGTCCCCGGCATCGTGGAATACCTGCGGAATATGTCCCCCATGTGGAAAGACCTGGAGAGCGGCAAGCGGAAATTTATTCTGTAAAGGAGCGTTGAATATGGCTTTATATACCGATACTGTGATGGATCACTTCATGCATCCCCGCAACGTGGGCGAGATCGCCGACGCGGACGGCGTGGGCGAGGTGGGCAACGCCAAGTGCGGCGACATCATGAAGATGTACCTGAAGATCAGGAACGACCGCATCGAGGACGTGAAGTTCGAGACGTTCGGCTGCGGCAGCGCCATCGCCTCCAGCTCCATGGCCACGGAGATGATCAAGGGCAAGACCATCGACGAGGCGCTGGCCCTGACCAACAAGGAGGTGGTGGAGGCGCTGGGCGGTCTGCCGCCGGTCAAGGTGCATTGCTCTCTGCTGGCCGAGCAGGCGGTTCATGCTGCGCTGTGGGATTATGCGCAGAAGAACCACATCACCATCGAGGGGCTCAAGCCGCCGGTCAACGACGTGGACGAGCTCGAGGAAGCACATAAGGACGAGGCGTAAGCGCCTATCGCGTTAAACAAAAAGAGGGTCGCTCCTTTCGGGGAAAGCGATCCTCTTTTGATTGGCCGAAAAATGCGTGAAAGCGCGCTCAGCCCGCCGCGCCTTCCGCCGGAAGCGCCGTTTCGACGGGGGATTCCGTTTCGGTAGGCGCTTCTGTTTCAGCGGGCGCTTCCGTCTCGACGGGGATATCCGGCGAGGCGGTCGGCTCGTCTGTAGGGATAGGCGTGTGCTCGGGCGAAGCCGTGTGCTCGGGCGAAGCCGTGTGCTCGGGTGAAGCCGTGGGTTCAAGCGTGGGCGTCACCGCGGGCGAAGGGGTGGCCATCGGCTCGACCGCGTCCACCGAGGAGGTGATCTCCGGCAGCGGCGTGATGGCCTTATTGTAGGCGAACGTGTTTTCGCCGTCCTGCAGCATGCAGTTGGCCACGCGCGTGTGCGCCACGCTGTCGCCGATGACCAGCAGCGACTGCCCCGGTTCGCCGGACTGCGCGCTTGCGTCGCCGCCGATGAGCATGCCGCTCAGGTTGACGGCGGATGCGCCTACCGCGTCCATCACGATCAGCGCGTTGCCGCCGTATTCGTCGCCGCTGCCGCCGCGAATCTCGCCGTTTACGCCGATGGAAACCGTGTCGCCGATGGAGACGACCTGCATGCCCGCGCCGCCTGCCGCGCCCCGGCCACCGCGAACGCTGCCCGCGACGGTGATGAAGGCGTTTCCGCTCAGGCCGAACAAGTTCAGCCCCGTGCCGCCCATCATCGCGTCGTTGCCGCCGCGAATGGTTCCGGCGAGCATCATCGTGCCATATTCGCTCAGCGGGGAAACCTCCATGCCGCTGCCGCCGCCTTCGCCGCCGCGAATGCTGCCCTCGACGCTGACATACAAATCGCCGCCGCGCTGGCTGACGGAAACGCCCGTCGCGCCCTTGCCGCCGGTGATTTCGCAATCCCCGTCGATCAGCAGCGTGCCGCCGCCGACCAGAGACAGGCCGCTTTGACCCGGTGCGCCCTCAACGCGGACGGTGCGCAGCTCGACGTTGGATATGCCGGAAATCGTCAGGGAATCCCGCAGCTCCACATCGGAGAGGATGACGGAGGAATCGCTGATGTGCAGCCGATGCAGAACAGCCTTGCCGTCGCCGGAGATTTGCAGCAGCGCGGGGGAGGAGATGGCCTCCTCCGTCGCGGTCATTTCGCCGGAGACGAGCAGAATGTCGCCGTCCTTCGCGCGGCGCACCATGTCCAGCAGCTCCTCGTAATTGAGCGCGGGGCCGAGCGTACCGGCGCTGGCCAGCGC
>USNH01000007.1 GCA_900556015.1 uncultured Eubacteriales bacterium
ATGGGGTGCCCGAGGGACGGGGCGAAGGCCGAAGCCAAGGTGGAAACGCTGTCGGCCATCCACCTTCGGGTGTGGCGCCGGCAGTGGTGACGGTGGGGTCTCCCGAATGCGGGGCTATTCTTGCTAGCCGAATGGCCCCTTGTGGTGACTGTTGGCTTGGATGGTACGGGTATCCAAACCAACATGACGATGACACGCCCCGGGTCTGCATCAACGATCATAGACGCAGAACATGATATTCTGTTCTACGCTGGTGACGAGGGTACGGAGTACAGCTTTAAGCCCGAAAGCGGCTGCACCGTCACCGTGGCCCGCTCCACCGTGGGCGATGCCATGACCTTCAGCGGTTTCACCTCCAGCGGCGTGACCGTGGCGGAGGACGGCATTGTCACCGTTACCGGCCTGACCACGGGCCGCCACATCATCAAGGTGGAGAAAAACGGCGTGGCCAACTACCAGGTCATCACCGCCCGGGGCGTCAGCTATGATTTGCTGGATGCAGAGGGTAATGTACTGTCCACGGATGCAGAATTGACGCCTGGCGACACGGTAAAGATCCAGTTCAAAGGGCTTGTCAACCCGGTTGAAAAGATGGCGGGAGTTTATAACCGCAATCCTGCCCTGGTCATGGAAGGCGAGGATGGCACGGCCTTTGCAAATGGGACGGGTGGCGGAAACGGAGTATACACATTTAGCAGTGATGCAGCAAAACAGTTGATCACTATTACGATTCCGAAGGACGTAGCCGGATTGTCGTATACCCTGAATGGGGCGATCAAAGCACTTGCTATGTATGGGCAGAAAACCGGCGCACACCGGGCAGCGGCTTATGGCGTAGGCCTGGGGAAATATAGCGGTACAGCAGTTGGGGATGTTATGTCCCGTCTGCCCGCTCTGACCCTGAAGCTGGAGGGTTACGGCGCGTTCTACGGCCCGATCGAGGCGACGGAGACTCTCATCGACGCCATCGGCACTGTGAGCCGCAACTCCGCCGATGCCATCGCCGCGGCGCGGACGGCCTATAACGCCCTCTCCGGCGAGCAGAAGGCGCTGGTGAGCAATTACGAGGTGCTGACGGCGGCGGAGGCCATGCTGGCGGCGCTGGAGCTCCAGTATGTCTACCAGACCACCGGCGACTATTTGGCCTCCAAGGGCACGCCCATTGTGGGCAGCATCGGCGGCGAGTGGCTGACCATCGGCCTGGCCCGCAGCGGGCGCACCGTGCCCGCCGGGTACTATGACAACGCGGTGGCCTATGTCAAGAAAAATATCAATGCCGAGACCAACCGCCTGGACAAGAATAAGTCCACGGACAACGCCCGGCTGATCCTGGCCCTGACGGCCATCAGCAAGGGCGTGACCGATGTGGGCGGCTACGACCTGCTGGCAGGTCTGGACGACATGAAGTACATCAAGCGCCAGGGCACGAACGGCCCGGTGTGGGCGCTCATCGCCCTGGACAGCCACGATTACACCCCGGCGGGCAGCGTGACCCGCGACCAACTGGTGGAGACCATCCTGTCCCTGCAGAAGGACAGCGGCGCGTGGTACATCAACAGCATCAACAAGACGGACGACGTGGACATGACCGCCATGGCCGTTCAGTCCCTCGCACCGTACTACGAGACCAATGACGCGGTGAAGACCGCTGTGGACAAGGCGCTGACCTGGCTGGGCACCATGCAGAAGGCCGATGGCTCGTTCGCCGAGATGGCGGGCGCTGCCAGCAGCAGCGAGTCCACCGCCCAGGTGCTGGTGGCCCTGTGCGCCATGGGTATTGATCCCACCGCGGACGCACGCTTTGCCAAAAATTCCTTCCACGTGCTGGACGGTCTGCTGACCTTCTACACGGGTACGGCGTTCAAGCATCAGGCATCGGATGCCACGGTGGATCAGATGGCCACCGAGCAGAGCTACTACGCGCTGACGGCGTATATGCGCCTGGTGGGCGGTCAGACGGCCCTGTACGACATGACCGACGTGGCCTGCGGCAAGCACAACTTCGGCGCGTGGACGGTCACTAAGGCCGCCACCTGCACCGAGGCCGGTACGTCCGTCCGCACCTGCACCGTCTGCGGCACGGAGGAGACCCAGACCATCCCCGCGCTGGGGCATAAGGTCGGCAGCGCGTTCCAAATGAACAAGGATTACCACTGGCAGCTCTGCGCGGTGTGCAAGGCCGTGATGAACAAAATCGCGCACACCTACGTGGGCGGTGTGCAGTGCGTTTGCGGCGCGGCGAAGTCTGGGGGCAGTGCATTGAAACAGGTATCTGTTACCACAGGCATCACATCCGTCCTGCCAAACAACGAGAGGCTGAACACTCCTGAAAAAATCAGCACAGAGCTTCGACTGGAGATCGCACAGCGCAGCAGTGCCAGCACCGATGAAAACACTGCGGTCATGGAAGTGACGCTGACTATCATAGAAAATGGTGTGTCCCGCCCCGCCGCAAAGGACGACCTGACAGACGGCAAGATCACTGTGCTGCTGCCCTATCCTGAGGCTGTGGCGAATAAGTACGGCAGCTATGATTTCCTGGTGGCACATCTTGTCACCATGGCCGACTGCGGCAAAGAGGTTGGTACGGTGGAGTTCCCTTCCGTTACCAAGACGGATAAGGGCCTGCTGGTTACGTTGACGGGCCTTTCCCCGGTGGCGATCAGTTACATGCCCGCCACCTCCACCGGCGGCGGCAGTACCGGCGGCAGCGGCAGCATCACTGTTGTCAAGCCCACCTCCGCCAACACGGCGGACGACAGCCAGATGGTCATTTGGCTGGGCAGCGCGGTCATGGCGGCGGCAGCTGTCGTGGTGCTGACCCGCAAGCAGAAGCGCGTGAGCAAGTAACAACGAAACAGCCAACGCAGAGGCGCGAAAGCGCCTCTGCGTATGGCGCTTTTACGAGGTATGAAACGCATGAAGAAAGTGAAGAGAATTTGGCTTTTGGCGCTGGCGCTGTCCCTGCTGCTGACCTGCGCCGCCTGCGGCAAGCAGAAAGCCCCTGCCGCCGACACGACCCCCGACACAAAGCAGGAGCAGACCGCGGACACCAAAAAGGATGACGCGGCCAAAACGGACGACAAAAAGTCTGAGGTAAAGGCAGAAGACAAGACCGAGGACGACAAAAAGTCCGAGGAGCAGCAGAAGGCCGAGGAGGAAGCCAAAAAGCTGGAAGAACAGAAGAAGTTAGAGGAAGAGCAGAAGAAACAGGAGGAACAGAAGAAGCAGGAGGAGCAGCCCAAGCAGGAGATCGACCCGGACACCGGCAAGGACAAGTATCAGACCGATCCCGTGCCGGAGGGCAAGCCCGCACCGTCCGAGCCCCAGGATACCACGGTGGATCAGACCACCACCTATACCTGCACCATCTCCATCTCCTGCGATACGATCTTGAATAACTGGGATGCCTGGGACGAGTGGGACGCGGAGACGGCGGCGGCGAAAAAGCCCCTCGTCCCCGCCGACGGTGTGATACTGGGCGCGACCACGGCCAGCTTCAGCGAGGGTGAGAGCGTCTACGACGTGCTCCAGCGTGTCTGCCGCGAGAACGGCATCCACATGGAGGCCAGTTGGACGCCCATGTATAACAGCGCCTACGTGGAGGGCATCAACAACCTGTACGAGTTCGATGTGAGCCAGGGGTCGGGATGGATGTACCGTGTCAACGGCTGGTTTCCCAATTACGGCTGCTCCCGCTACGCGCTGCAAAACGGCGATGTGGTGGAGTGGGTCTACACCTGCGACCTGGGCTATGACGTGGGCGGCGGCTACGTAGCCGGCTAACGCCTCTTGCCCTCCGGCGCGAAACGTGGTATGCTTCTGCCATAAAGGGTAGGAGGGAACGATATGTCGCAGACCGAACAGTACGCCCGCGCCGTCTGCCGGGCGTGTATCCTACGCAGCATCACGCCCACAGAGCTGGCGCAGCGCTGCGGCATCGCACCGCTGACTATGAAGCACATCCTCACCGGCAGCACCCAGCGCACCCGCATCAGCACCATGCGGCGTATCGCCGAGGAGCTGGGAATGTCCCTGACCCAGCTGCTGGAGCTGTCACGGGAGGATGCGCTGGACAAAATGTAGGGCGGGGCATATCCCGGCCACGGACGTGCGGTCAGACCTCGCTTTTACGATCCGCTGGGACGTTTCCCTGCCGGGTGAGATATACCCTCACCACCCACCATGGGCACGATGAAATTCAAGAAAAAGTATGCCGAGAATAAGGAAGCCGCGTGCCATTTCCAAAATGAGCATTGTGGACTCCGCTGAAGCGGGAGAATACCATACCGCTTGACAAATCAAATTCCCATAGAGAGGGTTTATCGACAAGCTGCCACAAGGCCCGCCGAAAGGCGGGCCTTGTGCTTTTTCAACCCGCTCTTGCAAACGGGCCGCCGCCGCGATACAATAGGCCTATATTTATGCAAGTGGGGAGGATCGCCTGTGGAACAGCTTACCGTGCAGGGAAACGGGGTCTATATCGGGCCGGGTGCGCTGCTGCGCGCCGGCGGGCTGCTGCGGCAGCACGTCCCCGCCGTGTCCCGCTGGGCCGTGGCGGCGGATGAGTCCGTGGCCGCGCTGTACGGCGACGCGGCGCTCTCGGCGCTGCACAGCGCCGGACTGGAGGCGGAGCTGTATCTGCTCCCCGCCGGGGAGCGGGCCAAAACGCCGGAGGTGTGGCTGTCCCTGTGCCGCCAGCTGGTGGCCGACGGCTTCCGCCGCGGCGGCGGCATCGTGTCCCTGGGCGGCGGCGCCTGCGGCGACATGGCCGGCTTTGCCGCGTCCACGCTGCTGCGGGGCGTGGCTTTGGCCCATTTGCCCACCACGCTGCTGGCCCAGACCGACAGCGCCATCGGCGGCAAGACGGGGCTGGATCTGCCGGAGGGTAAAAACCTGCTGGGCACGTTCTGCCCGCCCGCGCTGGTGGTCAGCGACACCGCCTGTCTTGCCACGCTGCCGTCCCGCCAGTTCGCCTCCGGCATGGCGGAGGTCATCAAATACGGGTGCATCGCCGACGCTTCGCTGCTGGACGCGGCGGAGCGGGGCGTTTCCGCCGACGATGGCCCGGCGCTGGCTTTGCTGGCGGCCCGATGCTGCCGCAGCAAGGCCGTGCTGGCGGAACAAGACCCCTACGACCGCGGCGTGCGGCATCTGCTGAACTTCGGCCACACCTTCGGCCACGCCTACGAGGCGCTGGGCGGCTTTGAGACATACACCCACGGCGAGGCCGTGGCCGCCGGGATGATCCGCGTTCTCCGCTGGCAGCTGGCCCACGGCTACGGCGGCGAGGCGCTGCTGGATCGGCTGACACGTCTGCTGCCCCGGTACGGTCTGCCGCTGGACATCCCCTGTGACGAGACGGCCCTGCGGCGCTGGCTGACACGGGACAAGAAGGCGGAGGGAGATCAGGTGACGCTGGCGCTGGCGGAGAAGGCCGGACAGGGCCGCCTTGTCACCGTGCCGCTGGCCTCGCTTTGGGAGGACACGCCATGATCCTGCGGCTGTATCCTTCCACGCTGCGGGGCAGCGTCACCCCGCCGCCGTCCAAGAGCTTGCTGCACCGGGAGCTGATCTGCCGCTGTCTGGCGGGACAGTCCACCGTTCTGCCGCCCCACGCGGCCCAGGACGTGCTGGCCACCGCCCACGGGCTGGAGCAGCTCACCGCCGTTCGCCCGGTGGTACACTGCGGCGACAGCGGCAGCACTCTGCGCTTCCTGCTGCCGCTGTTCATGGCATTGGGCCGCACCGGGACGATCTTTGCCGGGTCGGAGCGGCTGCTGTCGCGGCCTATCCCCGCCGACCTGGGCTTACAGTCCGTCCCCGGCGGGTTGAAGCTGACGCGCCCGCTCCACGGCGGGGTGTGGACGCTCTCCGCCGCGGAGACGTCCCAAACTGTCAGCGGGCTGCTGCTGGCGCTGCCGCTGCTGGCGGAGGACTCTGAAATCGTATTGACCGATGAGCCGGTGTCCCGGCCCTATTTGGATATGACCACCGCCGTCATGGCCCGCCACGGCGTTGCTGTGGAGGCCGCGCCCACGGGCTACCGCGTCCCCGGCGGGCAGCTGTACCGCCCCGCCCCGGAGCACAGCGAGCCGGACTGGTCGGCTGCCGCCTTTTGGCTGGCCCTCGATGCCGCGCAGAAGCGGCGGGGCAGGGGCGGGCTGCACGTGCCCATGGGCCGCCCGCCCTATTGGCAGGGGGACGCGGCGATCATGCGTTATGTAAACGGATTGCCGGAGGAGATCGACATATCCGCCACGCCGGATCTGCTGCCGCCGCTGGCGCTGCTGGCGGCGGTGCGGCCCGGCGTTATCACCCGGTTCACCCACGCCGCCTTTCTGCGGCGCAAGGAGAGCGACCGTCTGGCCGCCGTGGCCGGGGTGCTGCGGGCGTTGGGCGTTCCCGTGGAGGAACAGCCGGACGGGCTGACCGTCACCGGCACGGAGACGCTCCACGGCGGCAACTTGGACGGCTGCGGCGACCACCGCATCGCCATGCTGGCGGGCTGTGCCGCCATGCTGGCAGACGGGCCGGTGACGCTGCGCGGCGCGGAGACCGTGGCGAAATCCTACCCCGCTTTTTGGCGGGATATGGCCGCTCTCGGCGGCAGATGGGAGGTGCTGGAGACATGATGGAATACACCCTGTTCGGCGAATCCCACGGCCCTGCCGTGGGGGTGCTGCTTACCAACGTGCCCGCCGGATTGCCGGTGGACGGCCCGTTTATCCAGGAACAGCTGCTGCGCCGCATGGCCCGTGACGGCCTGACCACCGCCCGCCGGGAGGCGGACGAGGTGCAGCTCCTCTCCGGCGTGTATCAGGGCAAGACCACCGGCGACCCGCTGGCGGCGGTGATTTGGAATAAGGACGTCCGCTCTGCCGACTATGAGGCGCTGGCCCACACGCCCCGCCCGTCCCACGGCGACTACGCCGCCGCCGTCCGTGCCCACGGCTGTAACGACCCGCGGGGCGGCGGTCATACGTCGGGCCGCCTGACCGCGCCGCTGACCGCCGCCGGGGCGCTGGCCCTTACCTGTCTTGCGGAACGGGGCATCGCCGTCCGGGCCGGGATCGTGGACGAGGACGGCCTTCGCGCCCGGGCCGCCGAGGCTCGCCGGGAGGGCGACAGCGTGGGCGGTGTGATACGCTGCACCGTCACGGGGCTGCCCGCCGGACTGGGCGGCCCGGACTGGCGGGACAACGTGGAGAGCGAGATCGCCCGCCATGTGTTCGCCATCCCCGCCGTCAAGGCCGTCGGTTTCGGCGCGGGGCAGGACTTTGCCGCCCTGCGGGGCAGCGAGGCCAACGACCCCTTTACCGTGTCCGATGGCGCGGTGCGTACCGTTACCAACCGCTCCGGCGGCGTGAATGCCGGGATCACCAACGGCATGGACGTGGTGTTTGATGTGACGTTCCGCCCCACGCCCTCCATCGCCAAGCCGCAGCAGACGGTGGAGCTGACCACCATGACCCCGGCCACTATCACCGTGGCGGGCCGCCACGACAGCTGCGTGGCCCTTCGCGCCGCTCCGGCGGTGGAGGCCGCCGCGGCGCTGGCGCTGTGCCGGCTGCTGCCCGACACGGCGGAGGACACGCTGCCCGCCCTGCGGCAGCGTTTGGACGAGCTGGACGCGGAGCTGACCGCCCTGTTTGCCCGCCGTCAGGCGCTGGCCCGCCGCATCGGCGGGGTGAAAAGAGAGCAGGGCTTGCCGGTGTGCGACCCGGAGCGGGAGCGTCAGGTGTTGGCGTCACGGGGCGATTTGCTGCCGGAGCGGCGGCGGCAGGTGGAGCGGCTGTTTGCCCTGCTGATGGAGCTGTCCAGGGAGGCGCAGACATGAGCCGCCTGATCCTCATCGGGCTGCCCGGCAGCGGCAAGACCACGCTGGGCCGTATGGCCGCTCAGGCGCTGGCGCTGCCGTTCTACGACTGCGATGACCGGGTGTCCCGCGCCGCCGGGATGACCATCCCGGATATTTTCGCCCGCCGGGGCGAGCCGTATTTCCGCGCTTTAGAGCGGGAGGCGCTGCAGGAGCTGTGCCGCCGGGAGGACTGCGTCATCGCCACCGGCGGCGGCGGGGTGCTGCTGCCGGAGAACCGGGCGCTGCTGCGGCGCAGCGGTACGGTACTGTGGCTGGACAGAGACGTGGAGCGCATCCTGCAAACCGATTTTTTCGCCGGAAGGCCGCTGCTGGGGCAGGGCGCGCCGGCGCTGGCGCGTTTGGCGGCGGAGCGGCGGGAGTTGTACGCCGCCTGCGCCCACCACCGCATACCTGACGGCGATGTGAACGCCGTTCTTTCGGAAATTCTGCGAATTTGGAGGGAGGAGCATCCATGAAGCTGCTGATCGTCAACGGCCCGAACCTGAACCTGCTGGGCGAGCGTGAGCCGCAGATCTACGGCCCGCGCAGCTATGACGACCTGTGCCGCCTGATCTACGGTCACGCCCAAAAGACCGGCTGCCAGGTGGAGATATTCCAGTCCAACCACGAGGGCACGCTCATCGACGCCATTCAGGCGTCCCGTGCCGGTTACAGCGGCATCGTCATCAACCCCGGCGCGTATGCCCATTACAGCTACGCTATCTACGACGCGCTGCGCTGTGCGCCTGTCCCGGCGGTGGAGGTACACATCTCCGACATCACCGCCCGTGAGCCGTTCCGGGCCGTGTCCGTCACCGCCCCGGCCTGCGTCAAGACCATCTCCGGCCACGGGCTGGAGGGGTATCTGGAGGCCATGGACTACCTGCTGGCCCACGCGCCGGACGCGGAGAAAAGCGCAGCGCCCCGCTGCGGCTGCGGCGGCGAGGCGCTGGTATGACGGCGCGGCTGTATCTCATCGGCGACCCGGTGGCCCACAGCCTTTCGCCGCTGCTCCACGGGGCGATGATCGCCCAGACCGGCGCGGACTGCACCTATGAGGCCCGCCGGGTGAGGGCGGCGGAGTTGCCCGCCTTTCTGACGGAGGCCAAGGCCGCCTGTGCAGGGTTCAACGTGACCATGCCGCTGAAGGAGGCCATCGTGCCGCTGCTGGACGGGCTGGACGCTTCGGCACGGGAATGCGGCGCGGTGAACACCGTCTGCATCCGGCAGGGCCGGGCCATCGGCCACAATACCGACGGGTCGGGGTTCGTGGACAGCCTTCGCGCCCGGGGCATCGACCCGGCGGGCATGACGGTGCTGCTGCTGGGTGCCGGCGGCGCGGCGGAGGCCGTCTGCACCGCGCTGGTGAAGGCGGGCGCGGCGAGGCTGTATGTGGCCAACCGCACCATAGACCGCGCCCATGCGCTGGCGGCGCGCTGCCCGGAGGTGATACGGCCCATCCCCTTTGACGGGGATGATCTGTGCCGCGCCGCGGCGGAGAGCGGCCTGCTGGTCAACGCCACGTCTTTGGGCATGGCGGGCAAGGGCGAGTTTTCCGATTTGGATTTCCTGCGCCGCGCCCCCGATGGCGCGGTGGTGTATGACCTGGTGTACCACCCACGGTGTACCCGCCTGCTGCAAGCGGCGGCGGCGCTGGGGCTGTCCACCATCCCCGGCACGGAACTGCTGCTGTATCAGGCCGTGGGGGCGTTCAGCCTGTTCACCGGCTGTGCGCCGGACGTTCCGGCCCTGCGGGAGATGCTTGGGGATGCGCTGAAATGAATATGAGACAGCCCCTTGGCTCTCCCAAAGGGAGAGCCAAGACCATAGCTTATTGGCATGAGAAATGGAGCGTATCTGTTGTACCGATACGCTCCATTAACTGTTTTGCGACCGCCCATCAAACGAGGTGCTTGCTTTTATGCGCCCTTGTACTTGCGGCGGGTGGCCAGGCCGCCCCGGATGTGGCGCTGGGACTTGTTCTCGTCCAGGATGGCCTTTGCCTGCGTGTAAAGCGTGCGGTCGCACAGCGGCAGACGCTCTGACAGGTCCTTGTGTACCGTGGATTTGCTCAGGCCGAAGTGCTTGGCGGCGGCGCGGACCGTCGCTTTGTTCTCTATGACGTAAAGAGCCAGGTCTTTGGCCCGGTTTTCCAGATCGTCTTTGATAACACACCACTCCCATGCTGTTACTGGCCTATTTATATGGCCGGGGCAGGGGAATTATGACGGGTGTGCGGAGGTTCAGAACAGGGTGATGCCGTCCACGAGGGTCAGATGCCGTTGCAGGTCGTCCAGCAGCTGATGGGCCGAGGCGGTCAGGCCGCGTCCCTTGGGGGTGATGAGGTAGAAGGTGCGCTCCGCCGGAGGGTGGGCCAGGCGCAGCACCCGGACGTGGGAAAACAGGCGCAGGTACAGCTCCGCCGCGCCGGCGGGGATGATGCTCCAGCGCCTGCCGCAGGCGGGCAGCGTCTCCGCCAGCTGGGGCGTGTCGGTGTAGAGCAGGGGGCGGGCGTTGACACCGAACCAGTAGTCGTGCCACTGGGAGATCTCCGGCTGGCCGTAGATGAGGATCTCGTCCTCCGGGTGGAGGGCGGTGGCCTCCACCGGCTCGGCGAGGACGATGTCCTCCGGCACGACCAGGAAGAAGGCTTCCCGGAACAGGGGCTGGATCTCGATTTGCAGGTCGTAGTGCAATCCGCCGTCCACAATGGCCATGTCCGCGTCGCCCCGGGCCACGGCGGACACCGCCTCGTAGGTTCGCATGGACTCCACCCACAGGGACACCGGCAGCGCACGCTCCAAAAACCGCTGGTACACCGGCGGCAGGATGTACTGGTTGGCGGTGTAGGCGGCGATGACGTGGAGGAACTCCCGCTTCTCCCCGGCGGCGAAGGCCTGGGTCTCCGAGAGCAGGTTCTGCCACCGGCGGGCCAGGGGCAGAAAGTGCTGGCCCGCGTCGGTGAGGGTGATGCGGCGCTGGCCCTTGCCCCGGTGGAACAGCGGCGCGCCCACCTCGTCCTCCAGCGCCCGCAGGCGGGCGGACAGGGAGGGCTGGGTGATATACAGCGCGTCCGCCGCCGCGGTCATCGTGCCGTTGTCCAGTATGGCGAAGAAGGTCTCCATATCCTGATCGGTCATAGGCTCACCCCAAATTATAGTTTTTGACTATATATTAGCATAGTATAATTGATTTTACAAGCACAATCTTTTGTGCTATGATGCAAACACAAACAAGAAAGGAGTTGTTCCCTATGACAAACACGAAGAAGAGTACCGGATACCTGATCGCGGCCCTGGTGATCACGGCGATCATCGCCTATACCATGGTCAGCCTGCTGACGGGGAACATCACCCCGGTGGTGCGCGTCACGACCATGCTGTGCCCCGTGTGGTTCTTCGCCGATCTGGCGCTGTGGTGCACCATTTTGTAACAAAGATTTCTTTCTCCCTTTTTCTCCCTTAACAGCAAAAGCCCCCGCCGTCAG
>USNH01000008.1 GCA_900556015.1 uncultured Eubacteriales bacterium
GCCAGCAGCTCGACGTGGTCGCCCCGCTCGATGATCTGCCCGTGCTCCAGCACCAAAATGGCCTGGCTGTTGCGGACGGTGGACAGGCGGTGGGCGATAACGAACACGGTACGGCCCTCCATCAGGGAGTCCATGCCACGCTCGATGAGCGTCTCGGTGCGGGTGTCGATGGAGCTGGTGGCCTCGTCCAAAATCAGCACCGGCGGATCGGACACGGCGGCACGGGCGATGGCCAGGAGCTGGCGCTCACCCTGGCTCAGGCTGCCGCCGTCGCCGGTGATGACCGTGTCGTAGCCCTGGGGCAGGTGGCGGATGAAGGCATCGGCGTTGGCCAGCTTGGCGGCGGCGCGCACCTCCTCATCGGTGGCGTCCAGCTTGCCATAGCGGATGTTGTCCGTCACCGTGCCGGTGAACAGGTGGGTGTCCTGCAGCACCATGCCCAGCGAACGGCGGAGGGAGCTCTTTTCGATGTCCTTCACGTCGATGCCGTCGTAGGTAATGCGGCCCTCCTGCACGTCGTAAAAGCGGTTGATCAGGTTGGTGATGGTGGTCTTGCCCGCGCCGGTAGAGCCTACGAAGGCGATCTTCTGACCGGGCTTTGCGAACAGGGACACATCCCGCAGCACCGTCTTTTCCCCGTCATAGGAGAATGTCACGTGCTCCAGCCGCACGTCGCCCCGCAGCTCCACCAGCGTGCCGTCGGGCTTTTTCCACGCCCAGTGGCCGGTGCGCTGCGCCGTCTCCGTCAGCGTGTCGCCGTTCTTCTCCACCCGGACGATGACCGTTTTGCCCTCGTCCGTCTCCGCGGGGGCATCCATGACGGCGAAGATGCGCTCCGCGCCGGCGGCTGCCGCCAGCAGCGTGTTCACCTGCTGGCTGATCTGTGCCACCGGCTGGCTGACCTGCTTGACGTACAGCAGGTACGCGCCCAGCGAGCCCACATCGAACACGCCGCCGATGGCCAGCAGGCCGCCCACGCAGCAGGTGACGGCATAGTTGATCTTGCTCAGGTTGCCCATGGCGGGCATCATCATGCCGGCGTAGGCCTGGGCCGCCGTGGCGGCATCGCGGTAGGCGGTGTTCAGCCCGGTGAACTGCCGGATGGCCTCCGGCTCGTGGTTGAAGACCTTGATGACCTTCTGGCCCTCGATCATCTCCTCGATATAGCCGTTCATCGCGCCCAGGGCCGCCTGCTGGCGCTGGAAATTCACACGGCTGCGCCCGCCGATGACCTTCACCACGCCGCCCATGAGCAGCAGGAACAGGAACGTGATCAGCGTCAGCCACGGGTTCAGCACGAGCATCATCACCACCGTGCCCACGAAGGTCAGTACATTGGAGATGATGCTGGCAAAGCTGCTGTTCAGCATCTCCGACACGGTGTCGATGTCGTTAGTGAACCGGCTCATCAGGTCGCCGGACTGGTGCTGGTCGTAATACTGCACCGGCAGCGCCTGCAAATGGTCGAACAGATCCTGCCGGATGGCCGCCACCGTCCGCTGGGCTACATGAACCATGATGCGGGCGTAGGCAAAGGAGCACAGGGAGCTGAGGGCGAACATCCCGCCCAGCACCACCAGCATTTTTAAAAGTCCCGGAAAGTCGCCGGGGATGATATAGTCGTTGAGCAGGGGCTTGAGCAGGTAGCTTGAGCCCACGCTGGCCGCGCTGCTGACGATCAAACACACCGCCACCAGCACCAGCGCGCCCTTATACCGGCCCACGTAGTGCATGAGCTTGCGGAACGTGCCCTTCATGTCCTTGGGGCGCTGGAAGCCGTGGCCCTGCGGGCCGTGGCCGTGACCGCCCCGGGTTGCGCTTCTTCTGTTCTCAGCCATCAATGCTCACCCCTTCCTGCTGGGATTCGTAGACCTCGCGGTAAATGTCACAATTCTTCATCAGCTGTTCATGCGTACCCAGACCCACCACGTGGCCGTCGTCCAGCACGATGATGCGGTCGGCATCCATGACGGAGGTGATGCGCTGGGCAATGATGAGCTTGGTGGCGTCCGGCAGCGCCGTTTTCAGCGCAGCGCGGATCTTGGCGTCGGTGGCGGTGTCCACGGCGGAGGTGGAGTCGTCCAGAATCAGCACCTTGGGCCGCCGCAGCAGTGCCCGGGCGATGCACAGGCGCTGCTTCTGCCCGCCGGACACGTTGGTGCCGCCCTGCTCGATATAGGTGTCGTAGCCATCGGGCATCTTCTCAATGAACTCGTCGGCGCAGGCCATGCGGCAGGCTTCTTCGATTTCTGCATCGGTGGCGTCCGCCCGACCCCAGCGCAGGTTCTCCCGGATCGTGCCGGAGAACAGCGTGTTCTTTTGCAGCACCATGGCGCACCCATCCCGGAGCGCCTCCATGGTGTACTCCTTCACGTTGTGGCCGCCCACATACACCCCGCCCTCGTTTACCTCGTACAGCCGGGGGATCATGCTCACCAGCGTGGTCTTGGCACTGCCCGTGCCGCCCAGGATGCCCACGGTCATGCCGCTTTCGATGTGCAGGTCGATGTCCGTCAGATTCCAGCCCTCGGCGGTGGGGTGATACTTGAAATACACGTGGTCGAAACGGATGTCGCCGTTTTCCACGGTCAGCGCCCTGTCCGCGCCGCCATCGGTGATCTGCGGCTGCTCGTCCAGCACCTCCACCACGCGCTTGCCGCAGGCGATGGCGCGGGTCAGGATCATCAGCACCATGGACACCATCATCAGCGACATCAGTATCTCGCTGGCGTAGGTGAAGAACGCCATCAGGTCGCCGGAGAGCAGCGTGCCCTCCACCACGTCATGACCGCCCAGCCACATGATGGACACGATCGTGCCGCCCATGAGCATGATCATAATGGGCATGAACGTGACCACGAAGCCGAAGGCCCGCTCGGCGGTGTCGCGCAGCTTATCACTGCGGACGCGGAATTTCTCCTTTTCCTCGTCCTCCCGGACAAAGGATTTTACCACCCGCACGGCGTTCAGGTTCTCCTGCACCACCAGGTTCATGTCGTCGGTGGCGCTTTGCAGCGCCGTGAAAAACGGGCCGACGTAGCGGATGACGATGACCACAGCGATGATCAGCAGCGGGATGACCACCAGGAATACCTGGCTCAGGTCCGGGCTGATCTCCATGGCCTTGATGAGGGCCGTGACCAGCATCACCGGGGCGCGGACGCACATCCGCATCCCCATGAACAGCGTCATCTGCACGGAGGAGATGTCGTTGGTCAGCCGGGTGATGAGGCTGGCGGTGGAGAAATGCTCGATATTGGCAAACGAGAACCGCTGCACCTGCTCGTACTCCGCCTGGCGCAGGTTCGCGCCGAAGCCCATGGACGCCTTGGCGGCCAGAGCCGCTGCGCCCACGCCGCACAGCAGCGCCGCGATGGACATGAGGAACATCTTCAGCCCCGTCAGCAGGATGTAGCTCCTGTCGCCGCCGGCGATGCCCACGTCCACGATCTCACTCATAGCCTGGGGCAGCTCCAGCTCCAGCACGGACTCGCCCACGGAGCACAGCACGCCCAGCAGAATAAACAGTCGATAGCCCTTGGTATACCGGGCCAGCTTTTTCAGCATGGATCTATTTCCTCCTCCAGATTGCGGGCCACCCGCAGCAGGAAGCTAAGCAGCTGCTGCTTTTCCTCCTCGGTGAAGTTCCGCTCCAAACGCTGGTTTACCTGCCGCACCACGGCGGTGAACCTGTCATAAAACTGCATTCCCTGCTCCGTCAGCTCCAAAATACGGCAGCGCCCATCGGTCTTGCTGGCCGTCCGCCGCAGCAGCTCCTTTTCCTCCAGCCGGTCCACGATGCCGTTGACGGTGCTGGGCTTTACCATAAGATACCGCTCCAGCGTTTTTTGATTTACCTCGCCCGGCGCATCGTGCAGAAACGTCAGGGTGCGGCACTGCATGGGCGACACATCGTATTCCCGCAGCAGCCGGTTCATGAACTTGTGGGTCTGGTGGTCGCAGTACCCCAGCAGCATCCCGAAGTGCGTGGGCCGCTCCGTAAGGCAGTCCTTCATGGCAGTCCCTCCTATTCATTTTAATATTTAGCATACGAATTATTAGCGGGCTAAATATTACCACGCAGGGTTTTAGTTGTCAACCCCGCGGCGGCGGTGGGGCTGTAAACAATTTGTGAATTGCCTGTCAGCGCCATTGACTTCCCGCGTCGCGCCCTGTATGATAACCTTGTCCAAAGAAAATGTCTTGAACCATTGTTATTCTCTCTCCTTTTACAAAAAAGAAAGCGGCCTTAATGGCCGCTTTCTTTTTTGCTCCCTATACCATCAGCGGTGTGGCCCGCATATCCCCGCCGGGACGTTCCAAGCGGGGACAGGCCAGCGCCCGCAGGTCGGCGCACCGGCTCTCCAGCGCCAGCAGCGATGCGGCCTCGCCGCCCAGCGCGGCGGCGTCCGCCGGCTTTGTCAGCACCGGCACGCCGCCACGGCGCATCTGCCGCAGCAGGGCGCGGCCCGTCTCGTTGGCCGCCAGCACCCGCACATACGGCATCCGCGGCGGTACGTCCTCCGGCAGCCCCAGCCACGCGCCCAGCACCATGCGCCGCAGCCGCGCCATGGGATACCGCTTCGTCTTGGCGGCGGCCAGCACCTCCGCCACGGACGTGCCCTCCTGCGCCGCCCGATAGAGCCGGTGGTACAGCCCCTCGCCGCCTTGGTCATACGGTCGCCAGTCCGCCTCTGACATGGTACGCAGCCGGTACAGAATGGCCCGCTCGCACAGCGCCGGGTCGGCGATGCGCCCCGCCTGCACCTCCCGGCGCAGGATGTCCGCCGCGTCGTCGGGCATGAACGCGCAGGCCTCCCCCACCGCGCCCTGTCCCAGCAGCGTGCGAAGATGGGACGCGGAGGATGTCCCCGCCTCCGGCGGGCCGTCGTGCCCCGCGCCTATGCGGGGGATGGTCGCGGCGTTCAGGCCGTTTCCCTGCCGGACTATGGCCCGCAGGTACTCCACCGCCAAAATGTTGTTGGGCTGTGCCAGCAGCGATGCGTCTACGCCGGGCAGCGTCCCCAGCGCCTGCTGCCGTGCGGCGGCGAAGGTGACGCCGTCCTCCTGCCTGTCCCGCAGCGCACGGGTAAACGCGGGACTGTCCAAACCCTCCGCCGCGGCGCGCAGGGCGGCCAGGTCGCCGGATTCCGAGCCGAACAGCAGCGTGTCCACCACCCCGGTCCGGGCCAGCAGCGACACGCCGCCCTCGGCGAACCGCTCCGCCGTGGCCATGGCCCACAGCACCGGCAGCTCCAGCACCAGATCCGCGCCGCACCGAACGGCCATCTCCGCACGGGCCGCCTTGGACACGGCGGCGAAGCTGCCCCGCTGGGTGAAGCTGCCGCTCATGGCGCACACCACGGCGGACGCGCCCATGGCCCGGGCCTGGCCCAGCAGGTGGGCGTGTCCCCGGTGCAGGGGGTCAAATTCGCAGATAATACCGACGTTCATGGCGGCACTCCTCTCGTTTTTTCTCTATTTTACATAGAGGACGGCGGAAATGCAACTTGACATTTCCGCCGCCGTGTATTTACAATGAAGAAAACATAAGAAACGAGGAACTGACTATGCTGACTGGACTGCTGTACGCCATGAAGGGCGAGATCGAGAGCCTGCTGCCGCCGGACGCCGCGCCGGAGCGGACGGAGGCTGGCGTGCTGTTTTACCGCCTGCGTCCCGACCTGGTGGCCTGCTGCGGCGGCGTGGGCAAGGTGAACGCCGCCATGGCCACCCAGCTGTTTATCGACCTGTACCGCCCGGGGCGCATCATCAACGTGGGCGTGGCGGGCTGCTTTGAGAATGTGCCCATCGGCACGCTGGTGCTGGCGGAGAAGTTCATGCAGCACGATGTGGACACCACCGGCATCGGCGACCCCATCGGCCTGGTGTCCACGGTGAACCGGGTGGATTTCCCCACTGCCGACCTGGACAAGGCCAGGGCCGCCATGGATAGAGCGGGCTTCCCCTACCGGGTGGGCAGCGTGGCCACCGGCGAATGGTTCGCCACGGAGTGTGACCGGGCGCGCTGGATCGCCGCCACGTTCCACCCCCTGCTCATCGAAATGGAGGGCGGCGCGGCGGCCCAGGTGTGCCTTCGCAACGGCGTGCCGTTCATGGCGCTGAAGTCCGTGTCCGACTGTGTGCTGGAGCACCACGACTTCTACTTCAACTTCCCCCAGGCTATGAAGGACCTGAACCGCGTGGCGCTGGCCCTTGTGGACGGATTGGAGGCGGAATGATGGAGCGTATCGCCAGCTTCACCGTGAACCACGACGTGCTGACGCCGGGTCTGTATCTAAGCCGCCGGGACGGCGATGTGGTCACGTTTGACCTCCGCTTTAAGAAGCCGAACACCGGCGATCTGCTCACCAACTCCGAGATGCACTCCGTGGAGCACGTCATCGCCACGCTGCTCCGCAACTCCGCCTCCAAGGACGCGGTGGTCTATTTCGGCCCGATGGGCTGTCAGACCGGGTTTTATTTCCTCTTTGACGGCGGCAAACTGACCAACGCGCAGGCTGTCGCCCTGCTGCAGGAGGTTTTCGCGGCAGGCGCTGCCTTCGACGGCCCGATGCCCGGCAACAGCACAAGGGAATGCGGCAACTGCCGCAATCTGGATGTCGCCCTGGCCCGCCGCTGCTGCGGGTACTACGCGGCGCTTATCGCCGGCTGGAATGAGGCCAAATTGGCCTATCCCACGGCGGAATGACCCGATTTTACGGATTTTTTCTGAGAAACAGCGCCATTTCCTGTTGACAACGGGGGACGGCGCTGTTATACTTGATAAGCCGCTTTGAATGGGTCAGCAAGCTCCGGCTTTGCCGGACGCCCCCGACAGCGAGTCCGTAATAAAGGAAAGGCAGGTGCAACAACTTATGCAGGCTATTATCGTGACCGGAGGCAAGCAGTACAACGTCAGCGAGGGTGACACTTTGTTCATCGAGAAGCTGGACGTGAACGCCGGCGACGCCGTGGTTTTCGATCAGGTCCTCGCCATCGTGGACGGTGAGAACACCAAGTTCGGCACTCCCGTGGTGGAGGGCGCGAAGGTGGACGCCACTGTCGTGAAGAACGGCAAGGGCAAGAAGATTCGTATCTTCAAGTATACGCCCAAGAAGGGCTACCGCAAACGGCAGGGTCATCGTCAGCCCTACACCAAGGTCGAGATCAACAAGATCACGTTCTGAGGCACGGGACATGACCACCGTTACGTTCCTCACGGAGGAAACGCGCATCGTCGGGTTTGACGCCCGTGGACACAGCGGCTACGCGGAGGCGGGCGAGGACATCGTCTGCGCCGCCGTCACCAGCGCCGTGCGGTTGGTGGAGGCCACCGTCAACGACGTGATGGGCCTGTGCGCCGCCGTCAAGGTCAACCCGCAGGACGCGGCGATCTCGCTGCGGCTGCCCGGCGGACTGGAACAGACCGCCGAGAGCACCTGTCAGAATCTGCTGACGGGGCTGATGGTGTACCTGACGCAGCTCCACGACGAATACCCCGACAACATCGAAGTCATGGAGGCGTAAGCCTCCTTCCCCTCGATCATCTTACAGAAAGGATGGTACTTGAAAATGCTTAACATTTCTCTGCAGTTCTTCGCCCATAAAAAAGGTATGGGCTCCACGAAGAATGGCCGTGATTCCGAGTCCAAGCGTCTTGGCCCCAAGCGCGCCGACGGTCAGTTCGTCCTGGCGGGCAACATTCTGGTGCGCCAGCGCGGCACTCACATCCACCCCGGCACGAACGTGGGCAAGGGCACGGATGATACCCTGTTCGCCAAGGCTGACGGCGTCGTCCGCTTTGAGCGTCTGGGTAAGGACCGCAAGCAGGTCTCCGTCTACCCCGCGGAGTAATTTTACAAGAGCAAAAGCGCCTGTCGCCGACAGGCGCTTTTCTTTTGCGCCCGCGGGCATATTCCCCGGCCGCTCCGCATGGAATAGAGGAGAGGTGATGCGAAGATGGCAAGGAAGCCTGCGGTGCTGGTATACGGCGTGCAGGGAAGCTGCGAAAACTACTGCCGCGCATTGACTGCCGCCGGCATGACGTCCCTTCTCACCCTGGATACCGCCGCTCCGGCGGACGGCCTGCTCCTTCCCGGCGGTGGGGATATTTCCGGGGACACGCTGCCGGACGGGGAGCGGCGGCTTATCGAACGGTTCGTGTCGGCGGGCCGTCCCGTTTTGGGCATCTGCCGGGGGATGCAGGCGCTGAACGTGTTCTTCGGCGGCACGCTGTACGACCGCATATCCGGCCACCAAGCCCCCGGCGGCGACCTGCTGCACCCCACCTGCGCCGTGGGACTGCTGGCCGGTCTGCTCACCACGTCCCCCACCGTCACCAGCAACCACCACCAGGCCGTCCGCACGGTGGGCCGGGAGCTGGTGGTGTGTCAGTGGACTGCGGACGGCGTGGCGGAGGGATTGTGCCACCCATCGCTGCCCATCGTAGGTGTGCAGTACCACCCGGAGCGACAGAGCTTCGGCCTGCTCCGCCCGGATGCGGCGGATGGCGCGCCGCTGTTCCACTGGCTGCGTCAGGCGTGCCAAAAGCGGATGCGGAGGTAAAATATCTTTACAAACGTCCGATTTTTGCTATAATAGTAGGGCTAGAGAAATTTTCACACAAGGAGAACTGATATATGGCCGTTATTGAGTACGATGAATATAAGCAGAAACTGCTGGCCCTCGAGCCCACCCTGGGCGAGCTGGAGAAGGCGCTGGGCATCCCCAAGGCCCGGGAGGAGCTGGCCGAGCTGCAAAAGGAGACGGAGCAGGAGGGCTTCTGGAACGACCTGGAGCGCAGCCAGCAGGTGAGCCGCCAAGTCAAGCGCCTGGAGAACAAGATCAAGAAGCACGACAAGCTGGTGTCCGAATGGGAGGACACCCTGACCCTGTGCGAGATGGCCCAGGAGGAGGACGATCCCTCCCAGCTGGAGGACGTGTCCTCCGGCTACGAGACGCTGGAAAAGGAGATCAGTGAGCGCCGCCTGGCCGCCCTGCTCTCCGGCGAATACGACGGCAACAACGCCATTCTCACCTTCCACGCCGGCGCAGGCGGCACGGAAGCCCAGGACTGGACGGAGATGCTGTACCGTATGTATACCCGCTGGGCCGAGCGCCACGGCTACACCTATCAGCTCATGGACTACGAGGCCGGCGACGAGGCGGGCATCAAGTCCGCCACCATCCTCATCGAGGGCGAGAACGCCTACGGCTACCTCAAGAGCGAGAACGGCGTCCACCGGCTCGTCCGCGTCAGCCCCTTTGACGCCAACGCCCGCCGTCAGACCAGCTTCGCCGCCCTGGAGGTCATGCCGGAGCTGGACGACGACAGCGAGATCGAGATCCGGCCCGAGGACATTGAGATGCAGGCCTGCCGTTCCTCCGGCGCAGGCGGCCAGCACATCAACAAGACCTCCTCCGCCGTCCGCCTGACCCACCTGCCCACCGGCATTGTGGTGTTCTGCCAAACGGAGCGCAGCCAGTTCCAGAACCGGGACAACGCCATGAAGATGCTGCGTGCCAAGCTGGCGGAGCTGAAGCTCCAGCAGCACGCGGAGAAGATCAGCGACCTGAAGGGCGTGCAGATGAAGATCGAGTGGGGCAGCCAGATCCGCTCCTACGTGTTCATGCCCTACACCCTGGCCAAGGACACCCGCACCGGCTACGAGATGGGCAACATCCAGGCGGTGATGGACGGCGACATCGACGGCTTTATCAACGCCTACCTGACCGCCGCCGCCAACGGCGAGATCAAGAAATAAAAGCAGTAAAGGGCACGGTTTGAACCGTGCCCTTTTACTGCTTATTTGTCAGTCCTGCGGAAACCCTTCCTTCATGCGGAAGGTGTACGTGCCCTCGGCGCAGGTCGTGCCTGCCTCATCAGTGACCCAGGCCCGCATCACGGTGATGCTGCGGCCCATGCGGATGGCCTGGGCGTGGGAGTAAATCTTTGTTCCGGCGGCAGGGGCGAAGAAGCGCACCTCGCAGTCCACGGTGCGGCACATACTGCCCCGTGAGCAGGCGGCAGCACCGGCCACCTGATCCATCATGGTGGAGTACACGCCGCCGTGGACGATGCCCAGCGGGTTCAGGTGGGCGTCGGTCAGGTCGGCCTCGCCCTGGGCGCAGCCGTCACCCACCGAGGTGACGCGCAGGCCGTTGACGGCGGTGAATGTGCCGGGCCGGTTGGCCCGCTGCAAAAGCATTTCGTAAAGCTCAGTTTTTTCCTGTGGTGTCATGAGGTCGACTCCTCTGCGGTGTTGTCGGTAAGGGGGATCATCTCACCCAGCACCACGTAGCGGTAGTTGGCCGCCTCGTAGGAGCAGGTGCACAGCGTCATGATCTGGCCGGAGGGCACGCCCTTGCCGGAGTAGAATGTGGAATTGTTGATAAAGCGCTGGAGCTGGGAGGTGCTGAGGCTGGTGCTGAACACCTCGTGCTCACCGGGCACGATAATACCGGCGAACAGATCCACCCGGTAGTTGCCGTTGTTGGTGTAGACGTAGTAATAGGGATGGGCATCATAGTACCACTGCTGCTTATAGTTGGAGATGGAGGCGAACATCGAGCCGTCGGCCATGTGGTGGCCGTAGAGCACGTTGTTCTGCCCAGAGAAGTCGCTGGGCACGCGGGCGTCCAGGAAGATCGTGCCGTACTCGCTGTAATTACCGTACAGGTCGTGGTGCAGGTAGTATTCGTTGTTGCCGTCGTAGGCGATGGGATAGCTGATGGGCGTGCCGGGGCTATACACGTAGCCGATGATGTCGTTATAGTGGGACTGCCACCAGGCCAGGTCGATGCCCACCGGGCCGTTGAGCCGGTCCAGCTCCTCCTGAAGCTGCTGGTGCAGGTCGTCCAGCAGCGCGGTGTCCGGCACGGCTGCGGCGGCCACGGCATCCGCGGCGGCGGACAGCTGCTGAGCGGCGGCAGGGACGACGGTGGGCGCGGCGGTGCGGGGCTGGGGCGCGGCGGAGATGGTGGGCAGGTACAGCAGTGCGCCGGCGGCCAGGGCCGCCACGGCGGCGAGAATACGGTTTTTCATACGGGGTTCTCCCTCTCTGTCTCTATTTGGAAAACACAACGCTGTTATTATACGTGCATCTGCGGCCTGCCGTCAAGTTATTAAGCGAAAAAGAAACCGCCTTGCGGCGGTTTCTCAGCGCGTCGATAAACCTATCCTGTCATTCCGAGGAGCA
>USNH01000009.1 GCA_900556015.1 uncultured Eubacteriales bacterium
ATGAGAGGAGGCGGCCCTGTGACAGGACAATACGCACACAATATCGACGCCAAGGGCCGCCTGTTTATTCCCGCCGCCCTGCGCCGGGAGCTGGGGCAGACGTTCCACGTCACCGTGGGGCAGGATCACTGCTTGTCCGTGTTCTCCGACGAGAGTTGGGACGCCTTTATGGGCAAGCTGAAGGAGCTGTCCTACAACGAGGTGAAGAAGCTCCGCGCCCTGTTCGCCTACGC
This sequence comes from uncultured Eubacteriales bacterium, assembly GCA_900556015.1. The sequence goes on from USNH01000009.1 coordinate 234, forward strand.
GGCGGACTGTGAGCCCGACCCCCAGGGGCGCATCCTGCTGCCCGCCAAGCTGCGGGAGTACGCGGGACTGACCAAGGAGGTCGTGGTGGTGGGCAGCTTCGACCGGGTGGAGATCTGGAACGCCCAGCGTTGGGCTGAGATCGAGAACGAGGCGTTCTCCTCCGGCGCGCTGGAGGAAGCCATGGCGGAGATGGGCCTGTGATGCACGAGGAGAAGGATTACGGCCATGTGCCGGTGCTGCTGAACAAGTGTCTCGACGCGCTGGCCCTGCGGCCTGACGGCGTGTACGTGGACGGTACGCTGGGCCGGGCAGGCCACTCGCTGGAGATCGCCAAGCGTCTGACCACAGGACGGCTCATCGGCATCGACCGGGACGAGACGGCCATCACCGCCGCGAAGGAGCGGCTGGCGGACTACCTGGATCGGGTGACGCTGGTACACAGCAACTTTGACCGGGTGGGCGAGATACTGGACGAGCTGGGGCTGGATGGTGCGGATGGGATGCTGTTCGACCTGGGCGTGTCCTCCCCCCAGCTGGACGAGGCAGAGCGTGGCTTTTCCTATATGCAGGACGCGCCGCTGGATATGCGGATGGATCGCAGCGCATCGCTGACGGCCCGGGACGTGGTCAACGGCTGGAGCTACGAGGAGCTGCGGCGCATTTTATACGAATACGGCGAGGAGCGGTACGCGCCGGTCATCGCCAAGCATATATGCCGGGCGCGGGAGCAGGCGCCCATTGAGCGCACCGGGGAGCTGGTGGAGATCATCAAGTCCGCCATGCCGCCTCAGGCGCTGCGGGAAAAGCAGCACCCGGCCAAGCGCAGCTTTCAGGCGCTGCGTATCGCCGTGAACGGTGAGCTGGACGCGCTGCCGCCCATGCTGGAGGCCGCCGTGTCCCACCTGCACACCGGCGGGCGGCTGGCGGTGATCTCCTTCCACTCGTTGGAGGACCGCATTATCAAGAAAACCATGCAGGATATGGCCACCGGCTGTACCTGCCCGCCCAGCTTTCCCGTATGCGTGTGCGGCAAAAAGCCCCGCATACGGCTGGTGAGTCGCAAGCCCATCGTGGCCGACGAGGCGGAGCTGGAACGCAACCCCCGTTCCCGCAGCGCCAAGCTGCGGGTGGCGGAGAAGGTATAAGAGACGAAGTATCGGCGGAAAAGAACCGCCGCCTGCGGCGTATTATTTTTCGCCGCAGACGAGGCGCAGACACGCAGGAATAATTCGTTTATTTCAAGGGGCTGCAACGAAGTATCGGCGGAAAAGAACCGCCGCCTGCGGCGCGTTATTTTTCGCCGCAGACGAGACGCAGACGCGCAGGAATAATTTGTTTATTTCAAGCGGCTGCAACGAAGTATCGGCGGAAAAGAACCGCCGCAGGGAAGGAAGTGACCGCGTCATGGCCGATCATAACAAGCGTTCTGCCGTTTACGGCAGCCTTGCATACGACCTGGACGCCCTGGCGCGGGAACGTCAGCTGGATGACGCGGGGAAGCTGCCCCAGCGTCCCCGGCCTCAGGCGCAGCAGGAGGCGCAGCCCGTCCGCCGGCAGAAGGCGGCGGCCAGGGCATCCGTGCAGCTGTCCCCTGCCGTGCTCATCGGCACGGTGATCGTGACGGCCATGGTGGTGGCGCTGATGCTGTGCTATGTGAAGCTGACGGGCATCTCCGACAACGTGTCCACCATCAAGCGGAGCATCTCCGCGCTGGAGGACGAGCACATCGCGCTGCTGACGGAGTATGAGAAGACCTTCGACCTGGCCTCCGTGAAGGCGGCGGCGGAGGCGGCGGGCATGAGCAAGCCCACCAGCGGGCAGATCGTCTATATCGACCTGTCCGGCGCGGACACGGCGGAGGTGTACGCCGCCGGAGGCAGCGCGGCGCTGAACGGACTGACGGACAAGGTGTCGAAGGCCTGGGCGTATGCGGTGGAATATTTCCGCTGAGGGGCGCTTATAGTAGGAAACGGCGAGGAGTAAGAAGGCGACTTCTTGCTCCTTGCTTGGTCTATGAATGGTGGCTCACAAAGGGCGCGGGAGGAATGAAACGTGGCAGCAAACGGCAATCAAAACCGAAAAAACGAGAGCATCCGCCGGGCCAACCGGGTCATTCAGAGCCGCACCTTCGTGCTGATGCTCATTATGGGCATTCTGATGTTCGTGCTGCTGTTCTTCCGGCTGTACGACTTGCAGATCACCCGGCACGAGGAGCTGCAAGGTAAGGCCGTGAGCCAGCAGACGCGGCGGACGGTGGTCACCGCCTCCCGCGGGACGATCTACGACGCCAGCGGCAATATACTGGCCATCTCCGCCAGCGCGGAGACCATTATCCTCTCGCCGCTGGAGATCGACCAGGCGGTGAACAGCAAAACGACCCCCGTGTCCTGGACGAAGGACAGCCTGGCCGCCGGGCTGGCGGACATTTTGGGCAAGGACGCCGCGTCCATCCGCAAGCGGATGGAGAACACCGAGTCGCAGTATGAGGTCATCCAGTTGCGGGCCGAGGAGGACGTGGCAGCCAAGGTGCGCGCCTACGTGGACGAAAACGACATCGTCGGCGTGCATTTGGTGGCGGACTCCAAGCGATACTACCCCTATGGTTCGCTGGCGGCCCAGGTCATCGGCTTCGTGGGCACGGAGAACACCGGCCTGTACGGGCTGGAGGCCTACTATGAGGAGGAGCTGGAGGGGCAGAGCGGACTGGTGATCTCCGCCAAAGACAAGGCGGAGAACGATATGCTCTATACCTACGAGCAGTATTTCGCCGCCAAGGACGGCGGCGACCTGACGCTGACGCTGGACGCCACCATCCAGTACTATTTGGAAAAGGGCATGGAGTCCATGCTGGATAAATTCTCCGCCGCCAACGGCGCGGCGGGCGTGGTGCTCAACGCCAAGACCGGCGGCATCATGGCCATGGCCTCCTATCCTAACTACGATCTGAACGATTTCTCCACGGTACAGGACAAGACGCTGCTGGAGCGCATCGAGCGCAAGGAGAGCACCCTGGCGGATATGCAGCTGCTCCAGTGGCGCAACAAGGCGCTGAACGACACGTATGAGCCGGGGTCTACCTTCAAGATCCTGACGCTGGCGGCGGCGCTGGAGGAGGGCGTGGTGGATAAGACCACCACCGTCAACTGCGGCGGCAGCGTCACCATCTCCGGATACACTATCCACTGCTCCAACAAGAACGGACACGGCCTGCAGACGCTGACCCAGTCCGTGGGGAACTCCTGCAACCCGGCGTTTATCAACTACGGTCTGCGGGTGGGCAACGAGAAATTCTATCAGTACATGGAGAGCTTCGGTCTGATGAACACCACCGGCGTGGATCTGGGCGGCGAGGCGGTGGGCGTGTTCGCCTCCCCCAGCAGCTTTACCCAGCTGGACCTGGCGTGCTACGCCTTCGGACAGAACTTCACCGTAACGCCCCTGGGCCTTATCGCGGCCCAGGCCGCCTGCGTCAACGGCGGGTATCTCCACACGCCCTATTTGGTGGAGCGCATCACCGACAGCGAGGGCAGCGTGGTGTATCGCCACGACGACACCCCGGTGCGGCAGGTCATCAGCGAGGAGACCTCCGCCACCGTGCGGGAGTGTCTGGAATACGTGGTGGCCAGCGGCACGGGTAAAAACGGCCAGGTAGCCGGCTACCGCATCGGCGGCAAGACCGGCACGGCGGATAAGGGGCAGACCGGCGACGTGGTGGTGTCGTTCCTGTGCTTCGCGCCGGCGGACGATCCCCAGGTCATCATGCTCATCACCATGGACACCCCCAGCCGCGCCACCGGCGTGTATGTGTCCGGCGGCAACATGGTCGCCCCCACCGCCAGCTCCGTCATGTCGGAGATACTGCCCTATCTGGGCATTGAACCCAGCTATTCCGCCGAGGAGCTGCTGGGCATGGACACCACCGTGCCCAATGTGATCGGTATGTCCGTGGACGAGGCCAAGGCCAAGCTGAAGGAGCGGGTGCTGAGCTGCCGCGTGGAGGGTGACGGAGACACCATCACCGATCAGACGCCGGCAGGCGGCGCGATCATCCCCGGCAAGTCCGTGGTCATTCTGTACGCCAACGAGAAAAAGTCCACCGACAAGTGCGTCGTGCCCACGCTGCTGGGCCGCACGCCGTCGGAGGCCAACACCGTGGCCGTCAACGCCGGGCTGCTGATCCGCTTCTCCGGCACGACGGGCAGCGAGTCCAGCTCCATCCGGGTGCTGAGTCAGAACCTGGAGGCCGGGACGGAGGTGGACGCCGGAACAGTCATCACCGTGCAGCTGGGCGACACGTCCGTCACGGACTAAGCATGAAATGCACGGATTTCGGCATGACCTGCCCTTTTCAAACCGGCAGAGCGTGGTAGAATAGTATCACTGAAAGTGCAAAGGAGATATGACCATGAAGCTGCGTGAGCTGTTGAACGGCCTGACTATCCTGGCGTGCAGCGCCGACCTGGACGGAGACATTCGGGAGGTGCGGTACGACTCCCGGGCGGTGGAGGAGGGCGACCTGTTCGTTGCCATCACCGGCGCGGAGACGGACGGACATAAGTATATTCCCATGGCGCGGGAGAAGGGCGCGGCCTGCGTGGTGTGCCAAACCGTGCCGGAGGACGGCACGCCCTACGTGCAGGTGGCGGACAGCCGCCGGGCGCTGGCGGTCATCGGCGCGAACCGCTTCGATCACCCCGCTGACGAGCTGACCATGATCGGCGTGACGGGGACCAGCGGCAAGACCACCTCCACCTACCTCATCAAGAGCATCCTGGAGCAGAAGGCCGGAGCGAAGGTGGGGCTCGTCGGCACGATACAGAACATGATCGGCGACCGGGTGCTGCACACGGAGCGCACCACGCCGGAGTCCTACGAGCTGCAAAAGCTGCTGCGGGAGATGTCCGACGCCGGGTGCAGCCATGTGGTGATGGAGGTGTCCTCCCACGCGCTGTGTCTTGACCGGGTGTACGGCATCCGCTACGCCGTGGGCGTTTACACCAACCTGAGCCGCGATCATCTGGACTTCCATCACACTATGGAGGCATACTGCGACGCAAAGGCCATTCTGTTCGACCACTGCGACGTGGGCATCTACAACGCCGATGACCCGTGGCACGAGCGGCTGATGCAAAGCGCCAAATGCCCCCGCCGGTTCTCCTACGCCGTACACGGTCAGGCGGATCTGATGGCCAAGAACGTGCAGCTCCACGCGGGCAGCGTGGACTTTGACGCGGAGGCAGACACGGAGTGGGCCCACGTTCACGTGGGCATCCCGGCGCTGTTCACCGTATATAATACGCTGGACGCCATGGCGTGCTGCTGGAACTTGGGCGTGCCGCTGGAGGAATGCGCCGACGCACTGGCCAAGAACCACGGCGTCAAGGGCCGGATGGAGATCATCCCCACCCCGGGCAAGGACTACACCATTCTCAACGACTATTCCCACAAGCCCGACGCGCTGGAGAACGTATTGCAGTCCGTGAAGGGCTTTGCCAAGGGCCGCACCGTGGTGCTGTTCGGCTGTGGCGGCGACCGGGATAAGACGAAGCGGCCCGTGATGGGCGCTATCGCCGCCCAGCTGGCGGATTTCGTCATTGTCACCAGCGACAACCCCCGGACGGAGAAGCCGGAGGCCATCATCGCCGACATCCTGGAGGGCATGAAGGACACGGCCACACCTTACGTCACCATCCCCGACCGGGTGGAGGCCATCCACTACGCCATGGATCACGCCCAGCCGGGCGATGTGATCGTCCTGGCGGGTAAGGGCCACGAGGATTATCAGGAGATCGACCACAAGCACTACCCCATGGACGAGCGGGTCATCGTGGCGGAATACCTGAACCGATAAAAGAGCCGCCGCACCGTTCGCGGCGGGAAGGAGCAAGCAATTATGGGATTTATGGAGATCGTACTGCCGGTGGTGGTGAGCTTCGTCATCACCGCCATCGCGGGCAAGCTGCTGATACCGGCGCTGGTAAAGCTGAAGGCGGGCCAGTCCATCAAGGAGATCGGCCCGACGTGGCACATGACGAAGCAGGGCACGCCCACCATGGGCGGGCTGATGTTCATCATCGGCATCGGCCTGACCATCGTGGTGCTGGGCTGGAAAAACATGATGGCGGGCAGCTTTGTCCACCTGTATGTATACCTGTTCGCCCTGGTGTTCGGCGTTATCGGCTATATCGACGACTATCAGAAGGTGAAGCACCACCACAACACCGGGCTGACGGCGCTGCAAAAATTCGTATTGCAGCTGGCCGCCGCCGTGGCGTTCCTGTGCCTGATGCGGTACGAGGGGATGCTGAGTCCCAACCTGTATATCCCGTTTTGGAACACGCATATCGTGCTGCCCTGGGTGGTGTATCTTATTTTCGCCGCCTTCGTCATCGTAGGCACGGTGAACGCCGTGAACATCACCGACGGGCTGGACGGCCTCAGCTCCAGCGTCACCGTGCCGGTGGGTCTGTTCTTTCTGGTGATGGCGGTGGTATGGCCCGGCTTTGAGCAGCTGGGCGTGTTCTCCGGCGCGCTGGTGGGCGGTCTGCTGGGCTTTTTGGTGTATAACCACTACCCCGCCAAGGTGTTCATGGGCGACACCGGGTCGCTGTTTTTGGGCGGCGCGGTGGCGGCGCTGGCCTTTGCCTACGATATGCCGCTGGTGCTGATTTTGGTGGGCATCGTCTACATCTGCGAGACGCTGTCCGACATCATCCAGGTGGGCTACTTCAAGCTGACCCACGGCAAGCGCATCTTCAAGATGGCGCCGCTGCACCATCACTTTGAGATGTGCGGCTGGAAGGAGACGAAGGTGGTGGCGGTGTTCACCGCCGTCAGCGTGATCGGCTGCGTTATCGCCTATTTCGCCGTGTACCAGCGCTTCAGCTTCTGATTTTTCGCGTTATTTTCAGGGAAGGAGGGATACCATGACCCGCGAGGAGCATCAGGCTGCCCGTGCGCAGCAGGCCCGTATGCGGCAGGTGGAGCAAAAGCACCGGGAAGCCGCCAAGGGCCAGATGGATCTCCCCTTCCTGATCCTGACGCTGCTGCTGACGGCCATCGGGCTGATCATGCTGTTTTCCGCCAGCTTTCCCCGCGCCTATTACGACACCGGCGACGGCACGTACTACTTCAAGCGCCAGGCCATTTTCGCCGCCATCGGCCTGGTGGGTATGTTCGTGGTGGGCAAGTTCAACTACCAGCGCTGGCGAGGCGCGGCACGCATTTTGGTGGGCATCGCGCTGTTTTTGCTGATTTTGGTCATCATCCCCCACAACCCGCTGGCCATCACCTCCAACAACGCCACCCGGTGGCTGGGCATCAGGGGCGTGTTCCAGTTCCAGCCGTCGGAGATCGCCAAGCTGGCGGTCATCGTGTACTTTTCCGACACCATCTCCAAAAAGCGGGAGAAAATGCTGACGTGGCGGCAGGGCATCCTGCCCTATGTGGCGCTGCTGGGTGTGATCTCCGTGCTGATGATGTTAGAGCCCCACCTGTCCGGCACGATCCTCATCGCGGCCACCGGCGCTGTGCTGATGATCGCGGGCGGCATCCAGGCGTGGCTGGTGGCGGCAGGCGTTGCCGGCGTGGGCATCGTGGGCTTTCTGTTTATCAAGCTGGCGGAGGCCGGCGTTATCAAATACGGCGCATCCCGCATCGAGATGTGGCACGACCCGTGGCTGGACTATTACGGCAAGGGCTACCAGCTGGCCCAGAGCCTGATCACCATCGGCTCGGGCGGCCTGCTGGGCGTGGGCCTGGGCCGGGGACGGCAGAAGTTCCTGTATCTGCCGGAGCAGTACAACGACTTTATTTTCTCCGTGGTGTGCGAGGAGTTGGGGCTTATCGGCGCGTGCGTCATCATGATCATCTTCGCGCTGCTGATCCTGCGAGGCTTTTGGATCGCCCTCCATGCCCGCGACCGCTTCGGCGCGCTGCTGGTGGTAGGCATCATGACCCACCTGGCCCTGCAAACGTTTCTGAACATCGCCGTGGTGTCCGGCTTCGTCCCCACCACCGGCATCTCCCTCCCCTTCTTCAGCTACGGCGGCACAGCGTTGTGCCTTCAGCTGGTGGAGATGGGCATCGTCCTCAGCGTATCGCGGCAGATACCCGCGCCCAAGGCCGGATAATTTTGCGGAAATTTCGACAACAAACTGTATAATTTTGTAGATAAATTACGAATCGTATCAAAATACAGACTACGAGCCGCCCCGGGCGGCACAAGGAGCAAAGCGATGAGAGTGATCTTTACCTGCGGCGGCACGGCGGGCCATGTGAACCCGGCGCTGGCGCTGGCGGGCTATATGCGGGAGAAAGACCCAAGCACCGCCGTGCTGTTCGTGGGCACACCCACGGGTATGGAGCGCGGCCTTGTGACCAAGGCGGGCTATGACTACGCCGCCGTGGAGGTCAGCAGCTTCCGCCGCCGTCTCAACGGCGAGGGGCTGCGCCACAACCTCCACGCCCTGCGGGTGCTGGCCTCGTCGGGCCGCACCGCACGGGCCATTCTGCGGTCTTTCCGGCCCGACCTGGTGGTGGGCACAGGGGGCTACGCCAGCTATCCCATGGTGAAGGCCGCCGCCAGGGCTCACATCCCCACGGCGGTACACGAGAGCAACATCGTCCCCGGCCTGACCACGAAGATGCTGGAGAACTATGCCGATCTGATCATGGTGGGTTTTGAGGACTGCCGCCGCCATTACCGCCACCCGGAGCGCATCGCCGTCACCGGCACGCCTGTCCGGGGCGACTTCTTCCGTCTGACCAGGGCGGAGGCCCGGAAAAAGCTGGGCTTTGACGATGACGCGCCCCTTTTGGTATCCTTTTGGGGCAGCTTGGGCGCCAGCCACATGAACGAGGACACCGTGGCCATGCTCCGCCGGGAGCAGGCGGAGGGCTTCCCCTTCCATCACATCCACGCCGTGGGCAGCGGCGGCTGGGACACCGTATCCCGGCAGCTGAATGATCTGGGTCTTACCAACCAGCCCCGGCTGGACGTGCGGCAGTATATCTATGACATGGACGTGGTCATGGCCGCCGCCGACGTGGTTTTGAGCCGGGCCGGCGCGTCCACCCTCAGTGAGCTGACGGCGCTGGGCAAGCCGGCGGTCATTGTCCCCTCCCCCTACGTGGTCAACAACCATCAGGAGAAGAACGCCCGGCTGCTGGAGCGCCACGGCGGCGCGGTGGTGCTCACCGAGCCGGAGTGTACCGGCGATGCGCTGTACGACGCGGCAGCGTCCATCCTCGCCTCCCCGGAAAAACGTGAGGCCATGGCCCGTGCCATGAAGGAGCTGGGCATCCCCGACGCCACGGAGCGCATCTACGATGCCGTGACCGCGCTGGTGCGCTGATGCACCCCTGAAGGCCGTCCCCTCATACAATGGCCTGTAAGCCAACATGAGGGGTGGGAGGGGTACTATGAGTTATATCACCATCCGGGGCGGCAGACCGCTCCGGGGCGAGATCACCGTGCAGGGCGCGAAAAACAGCGTTCTGCCCATTTTGGCCGCCACGCTGCTGGCCGGGGACGAGTGCCGCATAGAGGGCTGTCCCCATCTCAGCGACGTGGACTCGGCCTGCGACATCCTGCGGTATTTAGGCTGCCGCGCCCGATGGGACGGCGGCGACCTGCTGGTGGACAGCTCCACGCTGACCCGGTGCGACATCCCCCAATCGCTGATGCGGCGTATGCGCTCATCGGTGATCTTCCTGGGGGCGATCCTGGCCCGGTGCGGCTGGGCGGAGCTGAGTTATCCCGGCGGGTGCGAGCTTGGGCCGCGGCCCATTGACCTGCACCTGGCGGCACTACGCGCCCTGGGCGCGTCCATCGAGGAAAACGGCGGCAAGCTGTACTGTCAGGGCCGAAGACTGACGGGCTGCGAGATCATGCTGGCCTCCCCCAGTGTGGGCGCGACGGAGAACGCCATGCTGGCCGCCTGCGGCGCGTCGGGCGACACCGTCATCTGCAACGCCGCCCGCGAGCCAGAGATCGGCGACCTGCAAAATTTCCTGTGCGCCATGGGCGCGGAGGTGCGGGGCGCAGGCGGCTCGGTCATCACCGTGTCGCCGGGAAAGGCGCTCCACGGCTGCACACACCGGGTCATCCCGGACCGCATCGTTACCGCTACATACCTCTGCGCGGCGGCTGCCGCCGGCGGAGACATTACCCTGCATGGTGCGGACAGCCGCCACCTGGCCGCCGTCACCACGGCGCTCCAGCAGGCGGGCTGCCATCTGGAGAGCACGGCGGACGCCATCCACCTGACAAGTGAAGGCCGTTTACAGGCCCTGTCCCCCGTGCGTACCGCGCCCTATCCGGGCTTTCCCACCGACTGTCAGGCCATCCTTATGGCGGCGCTGCTGCGAAGCCGGGGTGCAACGGTGTTCGTGGAGAATATGTTTCAAAGCCGCTACCGCCACGTGCCGGAGCTGATCCGCATGGGCGCGGACATCCGCACGGAGAGCCGGGTGGCGGTGGTCTGCGGCGTGGAGCAGCTCCACGGTGCGGACACGGTGGCCACCGACCTGCGGGGCGGGGCGGCGCTGGCGGTGGCCGGGCTGGCCGCCCAGGGCGTCACCACCATTCAGGGTGTACAGCACATTCACCGGGGATACGAGAGCCTGACCGGCGATTTGGCCGCGCTGGGCGCGGACATCACAGAGCGGGACACTGAATAGTTCCGATATACTTCAGAGAAAGGGGCGAGACACATGGCGAGAAAGCGTTATACCCGCCGGCGCAGCAAGGGGCGCTTCGCGTTCCTCTACAAGCTGCTGGCCTTTGTGGTCACCTGCACCGCCATCGCGCTGGCCCTGACGCTGTTTTTCCGCATCCGCACCATCAACGTCAGCGGCAACAGCCGCTACGACCGGGAGGTCATCATCCAGG
>USNH01000010.1 GCA_900556015.1 uncultured Eubacteriales bacterium
AAAGCTCTAACCTCGACCCGTTCTTTTTTGACCGCGACACCATGCGCTATCTGCTCTCTCACAACGGTGAGGGGTGCGATGTGACGGTCATTGAGGGAGTCATGGGGTATTATGACGGGCTGGGGCTGACATCCACCCGCGCCAGCACCTATGAGACGGCGCGGGAGACGGAAAGCCCCGTGGTGCTGGTGGTGAACGCACGGGGGGCGGCGTTGTCCGTTGTGGCGGCGGTGCAGGGCTTTCTGGACTTCGCGCCGAACAACAACGTGCAGGGCGTCATTCTGAACGGGTGCAGTGCCATGAGCTACGGCCCGCTGGCGCGGGAGCTGGAAAGCCGGCTGGGCGTCCGCGCCTGCGGCTATCTGCCCCGGCTGCCGGAGTGCGCGCTGGAGAGCCGCCATCTGGGACTCATCACCGCGGACGAGGTAGAGGATCTGCGGGAGAAGCTGCGGCAGCTGGCGGAGGCGGCGGAAAAGACGCTGGAGCTGGACGCGCTGCTGGAGATCGCCCACAATGCGCCAGTGCTGGACTTCACGCCGCCGGTATTGCCGGAAAAGGGCGCGCCGGTGCGGATCGGCGTGGCGCGGGACAGGGCGTTCTGCTTTTACTATGAGGACAGCCTCGACCTGCTGCGGCAGCTGGGCGCGGAGCTGATACCCTTTAGCCCGCTGGCGGGCGAAAAGCTCCCCGACGGTGTGCAGGGCCTGTACTTGGGCGGCGGCTACCCGGAGCTGTACGCGGCGCAGTTGGCAGAAAACCGCACCCTGCGCGGGCAGCTTCGGGAGGCCGTACACGCGGGGATGCCCTGCATCGCCGAGTGCGGCGGCTTTATGTACCTTACAGAGTCCATCGCGGGCCACGCCATGGTAGGCGCGCTGCCCGGTGACTGCTTTGACACGGGAAAGCTGACCCGGTTCGGCTACATCACTGCCACGGCGCAGGAGGACAGCCTTCTCTGCCGCGCCGGGGAGCAGGTGCCGATGCATGAATTCCACCACTGGGACACCCCACAGCCCGGCGGCGCTTTTCTGGCGGAAAAGCCCTCCGGAAAGCAGTGGCGCTGTGCGTATGCCACGGACACGCTGTACGCGGGTTTCCCCCACTTCCATCTTTACGCCAAGCCTGTCATGGCACAGCGCTTTTTGGCGGCTTGCAGAAAGGAGACGCTATGATGGAGCAAATGAAGCCTATGGACATTGAGAAGCGCAGCTTCGCCATCATCACAGAGCTGCTGGGCGAGAGAACGCTGCCCCCGGAAAACGAGCTGGTCATCAAGCGGGTCATCCACACCACAGCGGACTTTGACTATGTGGACAATCTGGCCTTTTCCGGCCACGCGGTGGAAAAGGGCATCGCCGCCCTGCGGGCGGGCTGTGACATCGTGACTGATACCCAGATGGCCAAGGCCGGGATCAATAAGACCATCCTTGCCTCGCTGGGTGGGGAGGTACACTGCTTCATGTCGGACGCGGACGTGGCGGCGGAGGCCAAGGAGCGGGGCGTGACTCGCGCCTTCGTATCTATGGAGCGGGCGGCGGCGCTGGAAAAGCCCTGCATCTTCGCCATCGGCAACGCCCCCACGGCGCTTTTCTCGCTGGAGGCGCTGATGGAGGCAGACAAGCTCCGTCCCGCCCTCATCATCGGCGTGCCGGTGGGCTTTGTGAACGTGGTGGAGAGCAAGGAGCGCATCATCGAGGCCGCTGCCGCGCCCTACATCGTGTCCCGGGGCCGCAAGGGCGGCAGCAACGTGGCGGCGGCCATCTGCAACGCCATGCTCTACCAGATCAGGCGGTAGGTCATGAAGGAATTTATCATACGGAACGGAAAAAAGCTCCGTCTAGGCTACACCACCGGCTCCTGTGCCGCGGCGGCAGCCAAGGCCGCCGCATGGATGCTGCTGAGCGGCAGCAAAAAGGAGTCCATCCGCCTGCTGACACCCAAGGGCATGGAGCTGGCGTTGGCGGTGGAGGACATCTATCTGTCCCCGGACTGTGTGCGCTGCGCCATCCGAAAGGACAGCGGCGACGACCCGGATATCACCCGTGACACCCTGATCTATGCCGAGGTGCGGAAAACAGAGGCTGTTGGTATTGTCATCGACGGCGGACAGGGCGTGGGCCGTGTGACCAAGCCGGGACTTGACCAGCCGGTGGGCGCGGCGGCCATCAACTCTGTACCCCGCCGGATGATCCGAGAGAATGTGGAGGAGGTCTGCGGCCTGTTCGGATACACCGGCGGTCTGCGGGTGGTGATCTCCGTCCCGGATGGCGAGACGCTGGCGAAAAAGACCTTCAATCCCCGGTTGGGCATTGAGGGCGGCATCTCTATCTTAGGCACCACGGGGATCGTAGAGCCTATGAGTGAGCAGGCGCTGGTGGACACCATCCATGTAGAGCTGCGGCAGCGGCGGGAGGGCGGCGCGGATTATGTACTGCTGGCCCCCGGCAACTACGGCGTAGACTATATCAAGGACACCATGGGCATCGACCCCGCCACGGCGGTGATGACCTCCAACTTCATCGGCGACGCGCTGGAGATGTGCCGGGAGCTGGGCTTCCGAGGGGTGCTGCTCATCGGTCATATCGGCAAGCTGGTAAAGCTGGCGGGCGGTATGTGGAACACCCACTCCCGCTACGGCGACTGCCGCATGGACATCCTGACGGCCTGTGCCGCCGCAGAGGGGCTGCACGGCGGTGCGGCGGCGGAGATGCTCTGCTGCGCCACCTGTGACGACGCCCTGCGGCTGTTGAAGGAGCAGGGACTTTATGACGCAGTGCTGCACCGGCTGGCCGGGCGCATTGACGACATGATGCACTATAAATGCAGTGATATAGAGACGGGAGCCATCCTCTTTTCCAAGGAATATGGCTATCTTTGTGAGACGAAGGGCGCATCCAAGCTGCTACGCCGGATAAAGGAGGACTGACAATGGTACATTTTGTGGGAGCGGGCAGCGGCGCTGCCGACCTCATCACCGTCCGAGGCGCCAAGCTGCTGGGCGAGGCCGACGTGGTGATCTACGCCGGCTCACTGGTGAATCCGGCGCTGCTGGACTACACCAGGGAGGGCTGCGAGATCCACGACAGCGCCAAGCTGACGCTGGAGGAGGTCATCGCCCTCATCGAGAAGGCGGAGGCGGAGGGAAAGACCACGGTGCGTCTGCACACGGGGGATTCCAGCATCTATGGTGCGGTGCGGGAGCAGTTCGACGAGCTGGAAAAGCGGGACATTGGCTACGATGTCTGCCCCGGCGTCAGCGCCTTCTGCGGCGCGGCGGCGGCTCTGCGGGCGGAGTACACCCTGCCCGATGTGAGCCAGACCGTCATCATCACCCGCGCCCCGGGCCGCACCCCGGTGCCGGAGCGGGAGTCCATCCGCTCGCTGGCGGCCCATCAGGCCACCATGGTGCTGTTTCTCAGCACTTCACTGACCGAACTGCTGCAAGATGAGCTGCTGGCGGGAGGCTATACCGCTGACACCCCGGCGGCGGTGGTCTACAAGGCCACTTGGCCGGAGGAGCATATCTTCCGCTGCACGGTGGGGACGCTCCACGAGACGGTGACAGGCAACGGTCTGACCAAGACCTCGCTGATCGTGGTGGGCAACTGTCTAGGTGACACCTATCTGCGCTCGCTGCTGTATCACCCCAACTTTACAACGGAGTTCCGCAAGGGGGCGCAATGAGAGCCGCCCTGTTCACTTTCAGCCGCGGTGGCTGCGCCACGGCGCGGCGAATACTGGCGGCGCTGCCGGAGGAGGCATGGATGTGCTATACCATGCCGCGTTTTGAAGAGCCGGGCTTTCTGCCGCTGGACAAGGCGGTATATGGCGCGAGTTTTTCCTCCATGGACGCACTGATCTTTGTGGGGGCCTGCGGCATCGCCGTGCGGGAGATCGCCCCCTATGTCAAAAGCAAAAAAACCGACCCGGCGGTGGTTTGCATCGACGAGGCGGGGCGGTTTGTGATCCCCCTGCTCTCCGGCCATATCGGCGGCGCCAACGCGCTGGCGGTGGAGCTGGCGGAAAAGCTGGGGGCCACGGCGGTGGTCACCACCGCCACCGATGTCCGCGGCAAATTTTCTGTGGACGCATGGGCTGCCCGGCACGGCTGCGTCATCTCTGACATGGGGCTTGCCAAGGCGGTTTCGGCGGCGATCTTAGAGGAGGATATCCCCCTTTGCAGCCAGTTTCCCCTGCCCGCCCCCCTGCCGGAGGGTACGTTTGCCGGGGAGACCGGCTCGCTGGGCATTTTCATCGGCTGGCGCACGAAATCGCCCTTTGCCCGCACCCTGCGGCTCATCCCTCGCGTACTGCGGGTAGGTGTAGGCTGCCGGCGGGGTATCTCCGCCGAGGCGGTGGTGCGTGCGGTGCAGACAGTGTTCGCGGAAAATGGGCTGGATACGGCGGCCATCTGCGGCGTCTGTTCCATCGACCTGAAGCAGGACGAGGCGGGACTGCTGGCCGCCTGTGAGAAAAACAACTGGCCGGTGCATTTTTACACGACGCAGCAGCTGCGGGATGTGGCGGGTGACTTCACCCCCTCCGACTTCGTCCGCTCCGTTACCGGCGTGGACAATGTCTGTGAGCGGGCGGCGCTGCTGGATGCCGAAAAACTGATCGTACAAAAAACAGCGCGGGACGGCGTGACCATCGCCGTCGCGGCGGAGCATTGGGAGGTGCGCTTTGGGTAAGGTAATTGTAGTAGGTATCGGGCCGGGCAGCTATGAGGATATGACCATTCGGGCGGATACCGCCCTGCGGGCGTGTGACGCCATCGTAGGCTACCCGGTGTATGTGGATCTGGTGCGGGATCGCTACCCCGGCAAGGAGCTTCACTCCACTCCCATGACACGGGAGGCCGAGCGCTGCCAGCTGGCGCTGGAGCTGGCGCGCAGCGGTAAGACCGTCGCCATGGTCTGCTCCGGTGACAGCGGCATCTACGGCATGGCGGCGCTGGTCTATGAGCTGCGGGGCGAGGCGCAGGAGCCTGAAATTCAGGTGGTGCCTGGTCTGACGGCGGCTTGCAGCGCCGCAGCGGTGCTGGGTGCGCCGCTGACCCACGACTTTGCGGTCATCAGCCTCAGCGATCGGCTGACGCCGTGGGAAACCATCGAAAAGCGGCTGGACTGCGCGGCGGCGGCGGATCTGACCATCGCCCTGTACAACCCCGCCAGCCACGGCAGACCCGACCACCTGAAGCGGGCCTGCGATATCCTGCTGCGCCGTCTGCCGGGAGAGCGGCTGTGCGGCATCGTGCGCAATATTGGCCGTGAGGGGCAGAGCAGCCGCATCCTGACGCTGGCAGAGCTGCGGGAGGCGGAGGTGGATATGTTCTGCACCGTGCTGATCGGCAGCGCCGCCGTCAAAACGGTGGCCGGTCAACTGGTCACACCTAGAGGATACCGCAATGTGTAATATCTGCGTATTTGCCGGCACCACGGAGGGCCGGGAGCTGGCGGAATTTCTCGCCGGACAGCCGGTACAGGCCACGGTGTGCGTGGCAACGGAGTACGGCGAGACGCTGCTGCCGGAGGCGGAAAATGTCACAGTTCTAGCGGGGCGTATCCCGGTGGAGGACATCATCCGGATGCTGCAAGAGACCCGGTTCGATCTGGTGATCGATGCCACCCACCCCTACGCCGCCTCCATCACCGAGAGCATCTGCACGGCCTGTCGGGAAACGGAGACGGAGTATCTGCGCCTGCTGCGGCAATCCTCCGAACAGACGGAGGATGTGGTCTGCGTGGAGAATGCGGCGGCGGCCGCGGCGTTTTTGACGCGCACACAGGGCAATATCCTGCTGACCACCGGCAGTAAGGAACTGGCGGCGTATAGCGGCATCCCCGATTTTACCCAGCGGGTATACGCCCGGGTGCTGCCCATGGATGCCTCGCTGGAGGCCTGCCGGGAGGCGGGGCTGAAGGCCGCCCATATCATCGCCATGCAGGGGCCTTTCTCCGAGGAGATGGATCTGGCTACACTGCGGTTTGCCGACGCCGCATGGATGGTGACCAAGGACGGCGGCGAAGCCGGCGGCTTTCCCGCTAAGGCATCTGCCGCCCGGAAGGCGGGCGCAGGTCTGGTGGTCATTGGCCGCCCGCCCCAGCGGGAGGGGCTTCCCTTTGCGGCGGTGCTGGATGTTCTGTGCAAGCGGTTCGGCTGCACCGTCCGGCCGCAGGTGCGGATCGTCGGCATCGGCCCCGGCAGCCGGGAGGCTATGACCCGTGAGGTCAGTGAAACCATTGAGACGGCGGACTGTCTCATCGGCGCAAAACGGATGCTGGAGGCGGTGGCGCGGCCGGGACAGCACACCTGCGACGCCATTGCGCCGCAGGATATTGCGGACTTTATCCGCACCCACTGGGAGTACCGCCGCTTCGCGGTGGTCATGTCCGGCGATACCGGCTTCTTCAGCGGCACGAAAAAGCTGCTGCCCCTGCTGGAGGGCTGCGACACGGCGGTGCTGCCGGGTTTGAGCTCGTTGTCCTATCTGTGTGCCCGACTCCGAACCTCCTATGAGGATGTCCGGGTGGTGAGTCTCCACGGGCGGCAGCACAACATTCTGCCGGAGGTGCGGGCAACCAGCCGCCTCTTTGCGCTGGTAGGCGGCGAGCGCGGCATCAACGACCTGTGCCGTACGCTGACAGAGGGGGGTCTGGGCCACGTCTCTGTGTATGTGGGCCAGCGGCTGGGCTACCCGGATGAGCGCATCGTGCGCGGCACGGCGGCGGAGCTGACGGATGGTGTCTATGCCCCTCTGAGCGTGGCGCTTATCGAAAACCCCCATCCCGACGCGGTGGTCACACCGGGCCTGCCGGATGACGCCTTTCTCCGCAGTGCGGAGGGAATGCCCGTGGTTCCCATGACCAAAAGTGAGGTGCGGGCGGTGTGCCTTTCCAAGCTGCGGCTGACGGAGCGGAGCGTCTGCTGGGACATCGGCGCCGGTACCGGCTCAGTGTCGGTGGAAATGGCCTTACAGGCAAAGCAAGGGCTGGTCTGCGCCGTAGAGCGGCGAGAGGATGCCGCAGCGCTGCTGGGGCAAAACCGTAATCGGTTTGCATTGGAAAACTTACAGGTGGTCTGCGGCAGTGCGCCGGAGGCCTGCGTCGGTTTGCCAGCCCCCACTCACGCATTCATCGGCGGCAGTGCCGGCAATATGCGGGAGATCGTGGCGCTGCTGCTGGCAAGAACCCCCCATGTCCGCATCGTGGCCACGGCGGTCTCGCTGGAATCCATCGCCGAGCTGACGGACTGCCTGACGGCGTTCCCCTTTGCGGAGACAGAGGTGGTGTCCCTGCAAGCGGCGCGGGACAGAAAAGCCGGAAGCTACCACCTGATGAGCGGGCAAAATCCCATTTATATTTTTACAATGCAGGGCGGAGGAGAAACGGCATGATGTGGTCGCTTGCGGCACTTGTTATCGGCTTTGGCATAGACCTTCTGGTGGGCGACCCTCATGGCTTCCCCCACCCGGTAGTGCTGATTGGAAAATGTATCAGTGTGTTGGAGCGGGGGCTGCGGCGCATATGCCCCAAAACGCCATCCGGCGAGCGGGCGGCGGGCGCCATCCTGTGGGGCGCGGTGGTCATCGTATCCACCGCCGTCCCGGCTCTGCTGCTGTGGCTGTGCGGGCTGGTCAGCCCGTGGCTGCGTCTAGCGGTGGAGAGTGTGATGTGCTGGCAGATCTTGGCCGTTAAGTCCCTGCGGGACGAGAGCATGAAGGTCTATGACGCGCTGGAGAGCGGCGATTTGGCCGCCTCCCGCCATGCTGTTTCCATGATCGTGGGGCGGGATACCGACCGGCTGGACGATGCCGCCGTGACCCGTGCCGCCGTGGAAACGGTGGCGGAGAACACCTCCGACGGCGTGGTGGCGCCGCTGCTGTTCCTGGCCATCGGCGGTGCGCCGCTGGGATTTTTCTACAAGGCGGTGAACACCATGGACTCCATGCTGGGGTATGTGGAGCCGCCCTATAAGAACATCGGTCTTGTACCCGCCAAGGCCGACGACGTGGTGAATTACATCCCGGCGCGGCTGTCGGCCCTGCTGATACTGGCGGCGGGCGGCCTGATGGGACTGGATATTTCAGCGGGCTGGCGGATCTTCCGCCGCGACCGCCGGAAGCACGCCAGCCCCAACTCGGCCCAGACGGAATCCGTCTGCGCGGGACTGCTGGGCGTGCGCCTGGCTGGGGATGCGTGGTACCACGGCGTGCTGCACAAAAAGGAGTATATCGGCGACGCATCGCGGGAGATCACCCACGAGGACATCCCTCGCGTGTGCCGCCTGATGACGGTCACAGCGCTTCTCACCCTGCTTTTGAGCTGCGGGGTCAAGCTGTCCTTTGCGCTATAAAGGAGACATAGATGCTGTATCAAACAGAAAATCAACACGGCGGCGATGTATACGGCGGCGGTATCACGCTGGATTTTTCCGCCAACACCAACCCCCTGGGTACGCCTCCCGGCGTACTGGAGGCGGTGTGCCGGGCTCTGCCCCAGCTGCACCGCTACCCCGACCCCTACTGCCGCCAGCTGGTGCAGGCCATCGCGGCCCACGAGCAGGTGCCGGCGTCCTATATTCTCTGCGGAAACGGCGCGGCAGACCTGATCTACACATACTGCGCCGCCCTGCGGCCTCGGACGGCGGTAGAGCTGGCCCCTACCTTTGTGGAATATGGGGCGGGACTGGCGCAGGTGGGTTGCCGCGTAGAGCGGTATTTCCTGCATCAGGCGCAGAACTTCGATTTGGACGAGCGGTTTCTGTCCTTCTTAGAGGCGAAAAAGCCGGAGGTGGTATTCCTCTGCACCCCCAACAACCCCACCGGGCGGCTGATCCCGCTCCCGCTGCTGGAGCAGATCCTGCAATACTGCGCGGCACAAGGGGCGCGGCTGTTTCTGGATGAGTGCTTTCTCGATCTCACGGAGGACGGCGTCAGCGCCAAGTCCCTTCTGGCAGCGCACCCGGAGTTGCTGATCCTGAAGGCATTCACCAAGAGCTACGGCATGGCGGGCATCCGGCTGGGGTACTGCCTGTGCGCCGACAGCGCGCTGCTGCGCCGCATGGCAAGCGCGTCCCAGCCGTGGAACGTATCCTCGCTGGCGCAGAGCGCCGGTGTGGCGGCGCTGGCGGAGCGGGACTTCCTACAAAGGACGCTGGCCCTCGTCCGCACGGAGCGGCGGTGGCTCACGGATAATCTGACGGCGCTGGGCTTCTGGGTATGCCCGTCCCATGCCAATTACCTGCTGTTCCGCGGACCGCTGGGGCTGCGGGAGGGCCTGCTGCAGCAGGGTATCGCCATCCGTGGCTGTGGGAATTACAACGGGCTGGACGACGGGTGGTATCGCATCGCCGTGCGGCCTCACGGGGAAAATGAAGCATTGATAACGGCCATCCGGCAATTCTGCAAGGAGAAATCGCTATGGCAATGAATATTATGATACAGGGAACCATGTCCAATGCGGGAAAGAGCCTGCTGGCGGCGGGACTCTGCCGCGTTTTGAAGCAGGACGGCTACCGCGTGGCGCCGTTCAAAAGCCAGAATATGGCGCTGAACTCCTTCATTACCAAGGACGGCGGCGAGATGGGCCGGGCGCAGGTGGTGCAGGCGGAGGCCGCCGGGATCGAGCCGGATACCCGCATGAATCCCATCCTGCTCAAGCCCACCACCGACGTGGGCAGTCAGGTCATCATCAACGGACAGGTGCGGGGCAATATGCAGGCCATGGAGTATTTCCGCCGCAAGCGGGACTACATCCCCGCTGTACTGGAGGCCTACAACAGTCTGACCTCAGAGTATGACGTGATCGTCATTGAGGGGGCAGGTAGCCCCGCGGAGATCAATCTCAAGCAGGATGACATCGTCAATATGGGCCTTGCCAAGCTGGTGGACGCGCCGGTGCTGCTGGTAGGCGACATCGACCGGGGCGGCGTGTTCGCCCAGCTCTACGGCACGGTGGCGCTGCTGGAGGAGGACGAGCGCCGCCGCATCAAGGGCGTGGTGGTCAACAAATTCCGGGGCGACCGGGCCATTCTGGAGCCGGGACTGAAGACGCTGGAGCAGCTGTGCGGCATCCCGGTGGCGGGGGTCATCCCCTACACCCATATAGACATCGACGATGAAGACAGCCTGACCGAGCGGTTTGACCGCTCCAAAGAGCGAAAGCTCCTGGATATTGCGGTGATCCGTGTGCCGCGCATCTCCAATTTCACGGATTTCAGCCCCTTCGAACATTACGAAAACGTGTCGCTGCGCTATGTGGATCAGGTGAGCGACCTGCACCAGCCGGACATGATCCTGCTGCCGGGTACCAAGAGCACCATTGCCGATCTGCGCTGGCTGCGGCAGTCCGGTCTGGAGGCGGCCATTCTGAAGGCAGCCGACGCCGGTACGCTGATCTTCGGCGTCTGCGGCGGCTATCAGATGCTGGGACGCACCGTATCCGACCCGGAGCAGGTGGAGGCCGCCGGGGTCACGGCGATCAACGGTTTGGGCCTGCTGGAGATGGACACCGAATTCCGGGGTGAAAAGGTGCAGACCCAGACGCAAGGCGTCTTTCACGGTGTGGAGGGAATGCTCTCCGGCCTGAACGGACTCGCCTACGAGGGGTACGAGATCCACATGGGCCGCAGTCAGCAGCAGATGCCCGCCCTCACCGGCAGCAGAAACGTATACGGCAGCTATGTCCACGGCATTTTTGACGCGCCGGGCATCGCCGATACGATCCTGCGGGCGCTGTGCGCCAGAAAGGGCGTGTCTTTTGACGCGCTGGCAACCTTTGACGCCTGCGGCTACAAGGAACGGCAGTACGACCTGCTGGCGGATGTGGTACGCGGCGGACTGGATATGTCCTTTGTCTACCGGGTGCTGCGCCGGGAAGTATAACGAAACAAGTTCCGATGGAAAAAAAGGGGGGAGAGACTTGAGCAGGATATTATGCGTGATTGACGGCATGACGGATCCCCACTTTCAGGTGGAGCGATATGGCCATCTGGCGTCCATGGGTTCGGTGCGGTATGTGGATACCTGCGGCGGCTTCCCACCGGAAACACTGCACTGCGTACTGCGCCATGCCTTTGAAAGACTGCTGACGAAAGAACGATGTATGCTTCTGTGGGGA
>USNH01000011.1 GCA_900556015.1 uncultured Eubacteriales bacterium
GGTAGGGCGTGATGATGTAGGTGTTGGCCGCGACCTTCTTGATCTTGCCCTCGCCGGCGTAGGCCACGCCGGACAGGAAGTCGATGAGGCGGCGGGCCACATCCTTGTTGGTGGACTCCAGGTTTAGCACCACGGTGCGCTTTTCCTTTAGGTGGTCGGCGATCTCGGAGGCGTTCTCGAACCGCTCCGGCTTCACCAGCACCACCTTCAGCTGGGTGGTGGCGTGGATGTTCACCACCTTGTTGTGGCGGTCATCGCTGCGGCGGTCGTCAGACCGGCGCTCCTCGCTGCGGCGCTCCTGACGGTCCTCGAACAGAGAGCGGGAGTCGCTTTTCGGTTCTTCAAAATCGTCCTCGTAATCGTAATCCTCGTCATCGTAGGGATGAATGATCTTCTTCAGCTCGTCCATGAAGCCCATCAGCAATACCTCCCGCGTTTATTTTGCATAATTTCTTGCGCCGAAAATAGCCGTGCCCACCCGCACCATGTTGCTGCCGCAGCGGATGGCATCGGCAAAGTCGCCGCTCATGCCCATAGAAATGTACTCCCATTTATTATCGTACATTTTCTCGTTTATGTCAACATATAGTGCGTGTACTTTTTGGAAATATACCATATTTTCCTCCCGGCTGGCATCGGCAGGGGGAATGGTCATCAGCCCACGGACGCGGACGTGGGGCAGCGTCCTTGCCAGCGCCGCCGCATCGGCCAGCGCCGCCGGGGCGAAGCCGCTCTTGGCCGCCTCGCCGCCGATGTTCACCTCCAGCAGTATATCCTGCACAAGGCCCAGCTTCTCCGCCTGCCGGTCGATCTCCCGCAGCAGCTCCTCCGAGCCAACGGACTGGATGAGGGCCGCCTTGCCCACCACCTGCTTGACCTTGTTGCGCTGGAGATGGCCGATAAAGTGCAGCGGCGCGCCGTCATAGGCGTTCTGCGCCAGCTTGGCGGTCATCTCCTGCACCCGGTTCTCGCCCAGCACGTCGATGCCGGCGGCGATGGCCTCCTGACAGGTCTCCGCATCGTTCATCTTGCTGGCACCCACCAGGGTGATGTCCGCGCCGGTGCGGCCCGTCTCCCGTGCGGCCTGGTCGATCTCCCGCCGGATGCGCTCAATATTCTCCCGAATAGACATAGCTGTAAGCCTCCTTATCTCTATATCACCGAATGACTTTCCCGTCGAACAGCTCACCGGCGGTGGCGATGACCTCGTCCCCCACCCGGAGCGTCCGGGTGTCGGACGCGCCCTCGGCGGGCTTGACCAGGGCGTAGTTCTCCCCCTGGTACAGCAGTTCCACCGGGCGGAAGGACGCATTTTCGCCGTCCACGCAGTACACGCCGGTAACGCCCGTCTCGCTGACGCGGAGGGCGTTGGACGGCACGCGCAGCCCCTCGTAGGTGTGCAGCACCACGTCCGCCGCCTGATGGCGCAGCAGCGTGGTCTGCGCCAGATACTTCCGGCAGGACAGCACCACGGCGGCCTGGCCGTTCTCCTCCGCCGACACGTGCTCCACCCGCATACGGATGGTCTGCTCGAAGCCCTTGGCCAGCCGCAGGTTCACGCTGCCCATGGTCTTGATGGTCCGGGCCTGGTCATAGGGCAGGCTCACGGCGTAGTACCACGTGTCTCCGTAAATGAGCTTGCCCATGCTGCCGTGGTCGGCGGTGGGCCGGACGGCGGACAGCCTGGAGGGGGTCAGCCCCTCCAGCAGCGCCGGGGTCAGCACCGTTTCGTAGCCGTCGCACACGGCGGAATATGTACCGGCGGACTTGGCCGTGACGTGTACCGCGCCGGACAGGGCGCTTTTCAGCTGCGCCAGCTCGCTCTCCACGGACTTGACCTGGCTCTGGATCTCCTCCTGACTGGTGTAGGCGTGGTCGCGCTTCAGCACGGCGGCCTTCAGGGCCGCCAGGTCGCTGTCGGCGGCGGCATAATCCCCGGCGGACAGCGTCTGCCGCAGGGTCAGGATGTCGCCGGTGATGGAGGTGTCCAGCTTCAGCGCCGCGTCCGGGTCCAGATAGGACGTCAGGGCGAACTGCAGCTGCTGCAGCTGCAGCTCCAGCGTCTCGATCCGGCTGACGGTCTGCAGCGCGCTGTCGTCGCTGTACACCGTGGCCACCGTCTCGCCGGCGGCCACCCGCTGGCCCTCCTGCACGGCCCGGGACACGGTGCCGGTCTGGCCGGGCAGCGGCTCCTCCGTCCGCACCAGCCAGCCCTCCATGGAGATAACGTCCTCCGCCTGTGCCTCATAGACCAGCGTGATGGTCATCGGGTCGGCAAAGTAGTTGTATACCTGCGCGGCGAAGTACACCAGCACTGCCGCCAGCACCGCGATGGGCAGCACCTTCAGCAGCGGCGACGAGCGCTTGTTGCTCCCCGCCGGGATGTTCGTGTTGTTGTCTGGGGTGTTGTTCATGGGCTTTCCTCTTTGTCTATGTTCTCTTACTCCGCGTCCTCCCACAGAGTGACATTCCGCGCCGGCGCGATGGTGGAGATGGCGTGCTTGTAGATGACCTGCTGCTTCCCCTCCGATTCCAGCACCACCACGAAGCAGTCAAAGCCTGTGATGACGCCGCGAAGTTGGAAGCCGTTCACCAAAAACAGGGTGACGGGTATGTTCTCCTTGCGCGCACGGGTGAGGAAGATCTCCTGAAGATTGTTTGTCTTTTGCATGGTCGTCCGCTCCTTTTATGTCTGTGTGCGGACGTGGGGCACGTCCTCCGTCCGCCGCACTCAGCATACGCCGGAGGACGTGAGGAATGTTGTCGCATTTTGGAGGCCGGAGGGAAAATCCGGCACTTTGTCCCATAATATCCAATGGATGGCCTCGTTGCGGCGCAGCCACGTGAGCTGGCGCTTGGCGTACTGCCGGGAGCGGAGCTTCACCTCCGCCACGGCCTCGGCCTCGGTCATCCGCCCGTCGGCCACCGCCAAAAACTGCTTGTAGCCGATGGCCTGCCAGGCGGTGGCGGTGCGGGGCAGGCCGCTTTGCAGCAGCGATCGCACCTCGTCCAGCAGCCCACGGGCCACCATGTCGTCCACCCGGCAGTCGATGCGGTCACGGAGGTCCTGACGGTCCTTGAAGCTCAGGCCGATGAACACCCCCTCGTACCGGGGCGGCTGGGCCTGTGTGCGGCGGTCGTGCAGGGTGATGGTCTCCCCCGTCGCCTGATAGACCTCCAGCGCCCGCAGGATGCGCTTTTCGTCCCGCAGGTGCAGCCGTGCGGCGCTGTCCGGGTCTACCCGGCGCAGCTCCTCCAGCAGCGTCTCCGCGCCCTCCCGGCGCAGCCGCTCCTGTAAATGGCGGCGCAGCGGCGTGTCCTGGCTTCCGGCGGCGAAGTCCGTGCCCCGCAGCAGCGCGTCCAGATACAGCCCCGTGCCGCCCACCAAAACGGGCCGCTTGCCCCGGCGCAGGATGTCCTGCACGCACGCGTCCGCGGCCTGAGTGAACCGGGCCACGGACCAGTTCTCCGCCGGGTCGGCCACGCCGATCATGTGGTGGGGCACGCCCTCCGTCTCCTCCGGGGTGGGTGCTGCCGTGCCGACGGCCATGCCCCGGTAGATCTGCATGGAGTCCACGGACACCACCTCTCCGTCAAAGCGCTGTGCCAGGGCCACGCCCATTTTCGTTTTGCCGCTGGCCGTAGGGCCGACGACGCAGATGACTTTTTCCGTTGCGGCCACCTCCCTGCGGGCGTTACGCCCGCTTGAACATTTTTTCCAGCTCGTAGCGGGTCAGCTTCGCCGCCACCGGGCGGCCATGGGGGCAGTAGCGTATCTCGCCGCTCTGCACGCGGCGCACCAGCGCCGCCAGCTCCGTCACATCGCTGGTCATGCCCGCCTTGATGGCGCTCTTGCAGGCGATGGTGTGGAGCAGGTCGTCCCGGAGGCCCTCCGGGTCAGCCCGCTGCAAAAGCAGCTTCTGCGCCAGCTCTTCCAGCGTGCTGGCGGCCTCCGCCGCCGGCACGTCGTCCGGCAGCGCCCGCACCAGCACCGTGCCGCCGCCGAAGTCCTCACACTGGAAGCCGCAGCGCTCCAGCAGCGGCAGGTTGTCCAGCACGGCGCTGTACGCTTCGCCGTCCAGATTCACGGCGGCGGGAGTCAGCAGCTGCTGGGCCATGGGCGGGACGGGGCTGGCCTTCAGCGCGTCGAAGCGGACGCGCTCGTGGGCGGCGTGCTTGTCGATAAGCCACACCGCGCCGTCGCCGTCCTCGCAGATAATATAGGTCTTCAGCACCTCCCCGGCGATGCGCCAGGGCGCTTCCTCCCGCGCCGGCGCGTCCGGCAGCTCGATGGTCTGCTGCGCCGGTTCGGGTTCGGGGACAGGCGCAGGAACAGGCTCAGGCACTGCCGCCGGGGCAGGCGGGGTGATGTGATACACCGTGCCGGGCCGCGAGGCGGGCGCGGTGAAGGGCTTGTCCGCCTCAGGGGCAACGTCCCGCACCTCCAGCACCGGCGCGGCGGGCGCAGGGGCGGAGACGGGCGTATACGTCCGCGCCGGGGCAGAGCCGACGGCCCGTCCCTCCGGGACGGCCACCGCGCTTTTCGGCGCAGGGGCATCGGGCCGGGCGCGGAACTCGGCGGCGGTCATGGTTTGAAAGAAGGGCTTCTCCGCCGACTTGGGCGGCCTGCCCTCCTCGTCCAGCGTGGAGGTGACGGTGTGGTACACCGCGTCGAACACCGTTTTGTCCGACACGAACTTCACCACGGTCTTGGCCGGGTGGACGTTCACGTCCACCGCCTCCGGCGGCAGGGTGATGTGCAGCACGCAGCCGGGGAACTTGCCCTTCAGCAGCCGGTTGCGGTAGCCCTCCTCCACGGCGGCGGTGAGGAGCTGGCTCTTCACCAGCCGCCCGTTGACGAAGAACAGCTGCCGCGCCCGCGTGCCATGGCCCGCCAGGGGTTTGGTCACGAAGCCGCTGACGCGCACATCGCCGTTGCTGCCGGACACCGGCAGCAACGACAGCGCGAAATCCCGGCCCAGCGCGGCGTAGACGGCGGGCAGCAGCTCACCGTTACCCGGCGTGTGCAGCACCTCCTGTCCGTCCCGCAGCAGCTTGAAGGACACGTCCGGGTGGCTCAGTGCCAGCTGTGTGACCACAGCGGAGGCCGCGCCGCCCTCGGCGCTGTCCTTCTTCATGAATTTCATCCGGGCGGGGGTGTTGTAAAACAGGTCGCGGACGCAGATGGTCGTGCCCACCGGGCAGCCCGCCGCCGTCACCTCGCCGGGCACGCCGCCCTCCAGGTGCAGCCGTGCGCCCGCCTCGGCAGACGGCTCGCGGGAGAACACATCCAGCCGGGACACGGCGGCGATGGCAGCCAGCGCCTCGCCCCGGAAGCCCAGCGTGTGGATGGCGGCCAGGTCGGAGGCGGTACGCAGCTTGCTGGTGGCGTGGCGCAGGAAGGCGGTGGGCAGCTGCTCCGCCGCCATGCCGCAGCCGTTGTCGGTGACGCGCAGATACGTCAGCCCGCCCTTTTCCAGCTCCACGGACACGGCGGATGCACCGGCGTCCAGCGCGTTCTCCAGCAGCTCCTTGCACACGCTGGCAGGGCGCTCTACCACCTCACCGGCGGCGATGAGGTCGGCGATATGGGCGGGCAGTTGTTGAATTTGGGGCATAAAAGCGCCTCCCTCTTTCGGTCAGTCTATGGCCACATTTCGTAGGGGCGGACGACTCTGTCCGCCTACCGCGCTATCCCAGCTTGCTTTTCAGCTCGTACAGCAGGTTCAGCGCCTCCAGCGGGCTGAGCGCGTCCACCTGGGTGCGGCGTATCACGGCGGCCACGTCGGCCTCCGCCATGTCGCTGAGGGACACCTGCTCGTCCGCGGACGCCGGGGCGGCGGGACGGCCCGCCTCGCTCTCCAGCTCCCGGAGGATCTCCCGGGCTCGGGACAGCACGCTGTCCGGCAGTCCGGCCAGCTTGGCCACCTCAATGCCGTAGCTGCGATCCGCGCCGCCGGGAACGATCTTCCGCAGGAAGATGATCTCCTCGCCCCGTGCGTGGACGGCGATGTTGTAGTTGCGGACGGTGGGCAGCGTCTGCTCCAGCGCCGTCAGCTCGTGGTAATGGGTGGCGAACAGCGTCTTGGCCTTCAGCTTTTGGGCGCAGTACTCCAGCACCGCACGGGCGATGGACATCCCGTCGAAGGTGGACGTGCCACGGCCTATCTCGTCCAGAATGAGCAGGCTGTTCTTCGTGGCGCAGCGCAGCAGCTCCGACACCTCCGTCATCTCCACCATGAACGTGGACTGTCCGGCGGACAGGTCGTCACTTGCGCCGATGCGGGTAAAGATACGGTCCACCACGCCGATGTGGGCGCTCTGCGCCGGGACGAACGACCCGATCTGCGCCATGAGCACGATCAGCGCCACCTGGCGCATATACGTGGACTTACCGGCCATGTTCGGGCCGGTGATGATGCTCACCCGGTCGTCCTTCGCACCCATGTGGGTGTCGTTGGGGACGAAGAACGCATCGCCCCGCATTTTCTCCACCACCGGGTGACGGCCATCGTGAATTTGGATCACGCCGCTCTCGTCCACGGTGGGGCGGCAGTAGTTGTGCTGGGCCGCCGTCTCCGCCAGGGCGCACAGCGTGTCCAGCTGGGCGATGAGGGACGCCGCCAGCTGCACCCGCGCCACCTGGGCGGCGATGTCGGTACGCAAAGCGGTGAACAGGTCGTATTCCAGCGCCGCGTCCCGGTCGGAGGCGGTGAGCACCTCGTGCTCCAGGTCCTTCAGCTCCTGGGTGATGAACCGCTCGCCGTTGACCAGCGTCTGCTTGCGGATATAGTCCTCCGGCACTTGGTCGCGGAAGGAGTTGGACACCTCGATATAGTACCCGAACACCTTGTTGTACCCCACCCGCAGGGTGCGGATGCCGGTCTTTTCCTTTTCACGGGCCTCCAGCTCGGCGATGAAGCCCTTGCCGCCGGACAGGATGCCCCGCAGACGGTCCACCTCCGGGTCGAAGCCGGATCGGATCATGCCGCCCTCCCGAACGGAGAACGGCGGCTCGTCCACCAGCGTCCGGGCGATGCGCTCCGCCAGGTCGTCCAGCGTCTCCAGCTTGTCGTTCAGCTGGGCCAGCGGCCCGGAGGGGAACGCGGCCAGCTGGGCCTTCACCGCCGGTAATTTCTCCAGCGAACCGCGCAGGGACACCAGCTCCCGCCCGCCGGCTGTGCCGAAGGAGATGCGGCCCATGAGCCGCTCCATGTCGCCGATGCCGCTGAGGGCCAGCCGCAGCTCCTGCCGGGCCATGTCGTTGTCCACCAGCGCCCCCACGGCATTGAGCCGCCGGTCGATGGCCGCCGGGTTCAGAAGCGGCTGCTGCAACCACGAGCGCAGATTCCGCGCCCCCATGGGTGTTTTCGTCTTATCCAGTACCCACAGCAGACTGCCCCGCTTCTCCTTGGAGCGCAGCGTCTCCGTCAGCTCCAGGTTGCGCCGGGCGGTCACGTCCAGCTCCATATACGCGCCGGTGCGGTAGCACTCCAGCTCGTCCAAATGGGTCAGGTCGGTCTTCTGCGTCTCATAGAGGTAGCTCAGCAGCCCGCCCAGCGCCAGCAGCGCCGCCGGGTCGTTCCGGGGCAGACGGGCCAGCGCTTCGTCGCCGAATTGGGCGCGGGTCTGCTTTTCGGCGGCATCGGCGTTGAACCGGGCCGCCGCCAAACGCTCCCGGTGGCAGGGAAACCGCTCCGTCAGCGCGGTGGTCAGGTCGGGGTCGTTGAAGGCCGCGTCGTTGAGCACCACCTCGGCGGGGGCAAAGCGCCCCAGCTCGTTGACCAGTCCCCGCACCCGGTCAGCGCCGGTAAAGTACGTCACCTGCGCCCGCCCCGTGGAGATGTCGCAGGCCGCCAGCCCCGCGCCGGTATCGCTGAGATACACGCCGCACAGATAGTTGCTGCGCCCCGCGTCCAAACAGGCATCGTCCAGCACCGTGCCGGGGGTGACGGTACGGATCACGTCCCGCTTCACCAGCCCCTTGGCCGCGGCGGGGTCCTCCGTCTGCTCGCAGATGGACACCTTATACCCCTTGGCGATGAGCCGGGCGATGTAGCTGTCGGCGGAGTGATAGGGCACGCCGCACATGGGCATCCGATCCTCATCAGCCTTGTCCTTGCCCCTGTCCCGGGTGGTCAGCGCCAGATCCAGCTCCTTGGAGGCGGTGCGTGCGTCAGGGCCGAACATCTCGTAGAAATCGCCCAGGCGGAAAAACAGCAGGGAATCCGGGTTCTGCTGCTTGATGTCCATATACTGCCGCATCATGGGGGTCAGCTCGGCCATAAACGTCCTCCTTTATACCAGCTCGCCGAACAGCGCCCAGGTGTTGCTGTCGGTGATCTTCACATCGTGATACGCGCCGATGGCGGACTTGTCGCCCACCAGGTGCACCAGCCGCCCTCCGGCGGTGCGGGCCGTCAGCGGCCAGCGGGCGTCGTCGCTCTCGCCGTCCACCAGGCAGCGCAGCGTGCGGCCCACGTAGGCCGCGTGCAGCTCCTCGGAGATGCGGTTCTGCGTGTCGCACAGCCGGTCGAACCACTTCTGCTTCTCCTCGCGGGACACGGGGTCGTCCATCCTCGCCGCCGGCGTACCGGGCCGGGGAGAGAAGATGAACGTGAACAGCGCGTCGAACCGCACCTGCTCCACCAGTGCCACCGTCTCCATGGCCTCCGCCTCCGTCTCGCCGGGGAAGCCGATGATCACGTCCGAGGTCAGCACCAGCTCCGGCATGACCTTCCGGGCGTAGGTGATCAGCTCCAGATACTTCGCCCTGTCGTAGGGCCGGTTCATGGCCCGCAGCACCCGGTCGCACCCGGACTGCACCGGCAGGTGCAGCTGCCGTGCCACGTGGCGGCTTCGGGCCATCACGTCAAACAGCTTGTGGGTGGCGTCCTTGGGCTGGGAGGACATAAAGCGGATAAGGTAGTCGCCGTCGATCCCGTCCAGCGCCGCCAGCAGGTCGGCAAAGTCGTAAGGCGTGTCCAGATCCTTGCCGTAGGAGTTCACGTTCTGCCCCAGCAGGGTGATCTCCTTGAAGCCGTCGGCCACCAGCTGGCGCACCTCGGCGATGATCTGCTCCGGGTCGCGGCTTCGCTCCCGTCCGCGGACGTAGGGCACGATGCAGTAGGAGCAGAAGTTGTTGCACCCGTACATGATGGACACCCACGCCCGTGTGCGGCCCTCCCGCACCACCGGCATCCCCTCGGCGATAGCGCCGTGCTCGTCCGCCACGGAGAACACGCGCCGCCGCTGGGTGTACACGTTATAAAGCAGTTCCGGGAATTTCCACAGCGCCTGCGGCCCGAACACCAGATCCACGTGGCGGTAGCTCTGCCGCACCTTCTCCGCCACCTCCGGGCGCTGGGCCATGCACCCGCACAGGCAGATGACCTGCTCCGGGTCGGCCTTCTTCGTGTGGGTCAGCGCGCCCAGCGTGCCATAGACCCGCTTTTCCGCGTGGTCGCGGATGGCGCAGGTGTTCAGCACCACCACCGCCGCCCGGGCGGGGTCATCGGTAAAGCCGAAGCCCATGGCCTCCAGCATCCCCATGATGTGCTGGCTGTCGGCCACGTTCTGCTGGCAGCCGAAGGTGTCCACCATCGCCAGCAGCGGCGCGGCGCGGCCCTCGTGCAGCGCCCGTATCTTCTCTTCAAACTCCCGCTGGCGCGCCAGCTGCTCCTGCGGGATCAAAACCTGTTTTCTGTCCAAGGGAGACCTCCTCGCCCCGCCAGGCGGGGCGTATGTTTTAATGAGGTATTATACCATATTCACGCCGGTAATACAAGAAATCCCACCACAAAAATTGCCGCGGCCCGCCGGATTTCGGCGAAAAGGCCAACCGGCGGCCCACGGCGGCGCAAAAGTGAATTATTTGCCCAAATTTTTCGAAAATCTTGGATATAGGGTTGCTTTTAGAAAAAAATCTGTCTATAATAAATTGTTCTCATCGTTTGGTACAACTATTTTGATATATGGAGGATCTGTAATGAGCAAGAAGTTTTGTTACCTGTTCACCGAGGGCAACGCCAAGATGCGTGAGCTGCTGGGCGGCAAGGGCGCGAACCTGGCCGAGATGACCAACATCGGTCTGCCTGTTCCCCAGGGCTTTACCATCACCACCGAGGCCTGCACCCAGTACTATGAGGATGGCCGTCAGATCAACGACGAGATCATGGCCGAGATCATGGAATATATCGAGAAGATGGAGAAGATCACCGGCAAGAAGTTCGGCGATCACGAGAATCCCCTGCTGGTCTCCGTCCGCTCCGGCGCCCGGGCCTCCATGCCCGGCATGATGGACACCA
>USNH01000012.1 GCA_900556015.1 uncultured Eubacteriales bacterium
AATTTAATATATGTAAATCGGATGAAACATTACTGCCAAGAGAAAACTATCAGCTTGGCGTTAGCGATTTTGGCGATCCGTATGCCCTCTCTGAACAGCAACTGCCTGTCGTCGTAGAACGAGCGAGACCTGTTTCCCGCCGTCGAGAATGTTTCGCAGGGCATTCCCGATGATACGATGTCTACGCCGTCCTTCGGTATATACGGCAAAATTTGTTCCGCCGTTACATTCCGTATATCGGAATGGATCACGTGCACGTCCGGGTGATTTGCGCTATACGTTTCTACACAGCTTTTAACACATTCGATTGCGACCAACGTCTGCAGCCCCGCCGCATGAAAACCTGTGCAGATCCCTCCCGCTCCGGAGAAACAATCAATATGGGTCAAGGCCATCTCGTTCACGCTCCCTTCTATGCGCTCTCCTATTTCAACCTCAGTTTAACATACTCACCCTCTAAATTCAATACAGACTTAATCCCTTCCCCCCTTCCCTCCCGCTGCATAGAATGGACTGCGGAGCTTCCGCAACTATACAAGGGAGGTCATTTCTATGGCAACATTCACCAACCAGGCGCGGCTGACGTACACCGGCGGCAGCGCCGCGTCCAACATTACTGTGGGTGAACTGGTACAGGTGCTCACTGCCGCCAAGACGGCGGTAGTCCCCACCTACCGCCGCGACGGCGCGGTGACGTATCTCATCACCCTCACCAACACCGGCACAACGCCCCTGACGGGTCTCACCGTCACCGATGACCTGGGCGGCTACGCCTTCGGCACGGGCACGCTGTACCCGCTGGCCTACACCGCCGGCTCGGTGCGCTACTATCAGAACGGCGTCCTTCAGGCCGCCCCCACTGTCACCGCCGGCCCGCCGCTGACCGTCACCGGCATCACCGTCCCGGCGGGCGGCGACGTGACCCTGGCCTACGAGGCCACGCCCACCGAGTTCGCGCCCCTGGCCGCCGAGAGCACCGTGGTGAACACCGCCGCCGTCACCGGCGCGGGCCTCGCCGACCCCGTCACCGCCACGGAGACGGTGTCCCCCCTGTCCGCCGCCCAGCTCTCCATCACCAAGGCCCTCTCCCCCACCACCGTCACGGAGAACGGCCAACTCACCTACACCTTCACCGTTCAGAACAGCGGTAGCACCGCGGCGGACGCATCGTCCAACGTGGTCATCACCGACACCTTCGATCCCCGCCTCAGCGGCCTGACGGTCACGCTGAACGGCACGGCCCTGACCACCCCGGCCCAGTACACCTACGATGCCGCCACGGGTCTGTTCTCCACGGTGGCGGGCGTGGTCACTGTCCCGGCGGCCACTATCACTCAGGATGCCGCTACCGGCGCGTATACCGTCGTGCCCGGCACAGCCACCCTCACCGTCACCGGCACGGTGTAAACCCCGATCTCCCCGCGAAAAAAGAGACGGCTTCCCGCCGTCTCTTTTTTCTTATTCCAATGCGTCATGGCTCTCGAACACGTCACTGATCGACCCGTAGGGATCGGCGGGCCGCACCGGCTCAGGCGCAGCGCCCTTGGCCATTTGCAGCTCCTGCCACTTCTCTCGCGTGATGAGCAGCTGCCGGGGCTTCGAACCCTCGAACGGCCCGACGTACCCCCGCTCCTCCATCTGATCCACCAGCCGCGCCGCCCGGGAATACCCCAGCTTCAGCCGCCGCTGGAGCATGGACACGGATGCCTGGCCTGTCTCCAGCACCACCTCCACGGCGGCGGCAAGCAGCTCGTCCACCTCCTCGCCGTCCTGGCTGTTGTCCGCCGGGGCGTTCTTGCTCCCCTTGTCCGCCTTGGCGTCCACGGCCTGCTGGATCTTCTCGATGACATCCTGATCGTAGTGCGCCTCACCGGCGGCATTCTTCACGAAGCTCACCACCCGGTCGATCTCCTCCGGCGTGATGAAGCACCCCTGCACACGGGTGGGCTTGGCGTCACCCAGGGGGAAATACAGCATATCGCCCTTGCCCACCAGCTTCTCCGCGCCGGTGGTGTCCAAAATGATGCGGGACTCCATGGAGCTGGCCACAGCGAAGGCGATGCGGCTGGGGATGTTGGCCTTCATCAGGCCGGTGATCACGTCGGCGGAGGGCCGCTGCGTGGCGATGACCAGATGCATCCCGGCGGCGCGTCCCATCTGCGCCACCCGGCAGATGGACTCCTCCACCTCCTTGGCGGCCACCAGCATCAGGTCGGCCAGCTCGTCGATGACCACCACCACCGTGGGCAGCTTCTTCACGTCCTCGTCCGTCTCCGCCAGGGCGTTGTATCCCGCCAGATCCTTCACGCCCTTCTCCGAGAACATCTTGTACCGCTTCATCATCTCGAACACCGCCCACTGCAACGCCCCGGCGGCCTTCTTCGGGTCTGTCACCACCGGGATCAGCAGATGGGGGATGCCGTTGTACGGCGCAAGCTCCACCATCTTGGGGTCTACCATGATGAACCGCACCTCGTCCGGCGTGGACTTATAGAGCAAACTCACGATCAGCGAGTTGGTACACACGGACTTGCCCGAGCCGGTCGTACCGGCGATGAGCACATGGGGCAGCCGTGCGATGTTGCCCACGATGTTGTTGCCGCCGATGTCCTTGCCCACGGCGAAGGCCACGGGGGACGGATGCTGCGTGAACTCCCGCGACTCGATCACGTCCCGGATACGCACGGCGGTCACGGTCTTGTTGGGCACCTCGATGCCCACGGCGGAGATCTTGTTGGGCACAGGCGCGATACGCACGCCGCTGGCGCCCAGCGCCAGGGCGATGTCGTCGCTCAGATTGGTGATCTTGCTCAGCTTCACGCCCTGATCCAGCGTGAACTCATACCGGGTCACGCTGGGCCCGTGGATGACCTCTCCGGCCTTGGCGTCTACGCCGAAGGAACGCAGCGTCTCCGCCAGCCGCCGGGAGTTGTTCCGCAGCTCCGCGCCCACCTCGGTATAGTTGCCGCCCCGGTTCTCCTCCAGCAGCGTGATGGGCGGGTAGTGATACGTCTCCTCCCCCTGGGCCAGCTCCTCCTCGATGGCCTGGCTGACCTCCTGGGCCGCCGTCTCCACCTCCTGCTGCAGCTGCGCCTTCTTCTGCTTGTCGCTGACGGGCTTTTTCGGCGCGGGCGGCTCGGTGGCGGCCTCCGCCGCCTTCTCCTCCGGCATATCGCCGATGGGCCTGGGCGCAGGCGCAGGCCCGCCCCGCAGCACCTCGTCCGGCGTGCGTACATCGTCGCCCTTCCGGGCGAAGAACGTTTTCACCGGCGGCAGCGTGTCCGGGTCTGTGCCGGGCCGCTCGCCGTCCAGGGGTATGTCGATGTTGGGCCGCTTCCTGGCGGATTTTGCCGCCTTCTTCGCGGGCTTCTCCTCCGCCGGCGCGGTGAAGCCGGCGGGCACGTCGTCCTCGCCGTCCTCGTCCTCCTCCGCCCGTAGGCTCTCCCGATAGGTACGCATCCGCTCCGCCGCCTCCTGGGGCGTCATGTGCAGTGCCCCCAGCAGCGCGGCCAGCAGCAGCACGATGGTCAAAATGACGGTCACGACCTTACTCAGCAGCGCCGTGCCGCCCACGGCCAGCGTCCCGGCCAGCACGCCGCCGCAGCGCAGCGCCTGCCCGTCGGCCCAAAACCGGCTTACGAACCCGGCGGACAGGTCATACGTCCCGCTGCACAGCAGCAGATGGCACAGTGTGCCCACCAGCAGCGGCAGCACCGCCACGCACACCGTCCGCAGGATCACCGGGCGGCCCTTGTGCCCCAGCTGGATACAGGCAATGACCGCCAGTGCCGGCGCGGTCAGATAATATCCGTAGCCCAGCGCCCCCCGCAGCACCTTGGCCGTGAACGTCAGCAGCAGCGCGTCCACGTTGAAATAGCTCACCAAAATGCACAGCGCCAGCAGGGCGCACACCACGCCGCCCACGATGCGGGCGGCGGCGTTATAGGCGGGCGGCTCGGGCTGGGACACCGCCTTGCGCCCCTTGCCGCCGCTGTTTTTCTTCTGTGTCGATGCCATAGATTACCTCACTTCACGGCCTGCAAAACCAGCGTCAGCACGCCCACCGCCCAGCAGTAATAGGCGAACGCGCCGAACCGGCCCTTCTCGGCCACATACTTCAGCAGCCGGATGCACGCATACCCCACCACGGCGGCGGTGACAACGCCCACCAGGTACATGGGCACCTCCGCGGTGTTGATGCCCGCTGCCGCCGCGTCGCCGATGGACAAAATGTTCGCGCCCAAAATGGCGGGGATACTCAGCAAAAACGAAAACCGCACGGCGAACTGCCGCTCATAGCCCACGAAGCACCCGGCGGTGATGGTCATGCCGGATCGGGACACACCGGGCAGCGTGGCCAGCGCCTGACCCACGCCCACCAGCAGCGCGTCCAGCCACGTGGCGCTGCGCTCCGTTTTCCGGCCCTTCCGCACGCCGTCGCACACGAACAGCAGCAGGCCGGTAAAGATCAGCGCCCCGCCCACGAAGAACATATTGTCGCTCAGCCCCTGCACCGCCTTGCGGATGGGCAGCACGGCGAACAGTGGCAGCGTGCCCACGACGATCAGCAGTATCAGCCGCCGCGCCGGCGGCACGGGCGTAGGCGTGGTGCGGTGTACCAGATCGCCGATGCCCCGGAAGAACTCCACCACCATGTCGCAGATCTCGTGCCAATAGGCGGCGAACACCGCCACCAGCGTGCCCAAATGCAGCAGCACGTCGAAAAACTCCGGCACGCTCCCCGCCTGGGACATCCCCAGCAGATTCTGCGCGATGGCCAAATGGCCGGAGCTGGAGATGGGCAGGAACTCCGCCACGCCCTGTATCAGCCCCAGCAAAAATGCGGTAAAATAGGTCATTATGTCACACCTCTCGACAATTTTCATATACGAACCGTAGTATTTCGTCAGATTTCTACCGTCCGTAATCGCCAATTCATTCCGATACAGGGAAAGTATACCACACCCGCCGCCGAAATACCACCCTTTCTTTCCCGCCCCGCACGCCTCCATTCTGCGCTTTCCCGGTTGCCGTCCCCGGTCAAACGTGGTATACTATGCTTATCAGTATGATCCCAACCTACACAGAAAAGGAGTTTCCGCCATGAAGCTGCGCTTTTACGGCGCTGACCGGTGTGTCACCGGCAGCTGCCACTGCCTCGAGGTCAACGGCAAAAATATCCTGGTGGACTGCGGCTTGCAGCAGGGCCGGGACGAGGTGGACAACACCACGCTGCCCTTCCACCCCGGCAGCATCGATGCGGTGCTGGTGACCCACGCCCACATCGACCACTCAGGCCGCATCCCCATGCTCATCAAAAACGGCTTCCAGGGCCGCATCATCACCACCCGGCTCACGGCGAACCTGCTGGACATCATGCTCCAGGACTCCGCCCACATCCAGGAGCAGGACGCGGAGTATCAGAACCGCAAGAACAAGCGGGCGGGCCGCCCCGAGGTGCAGCCCATCTACACCGTGGCCGACGCTCTGCGGGTGCGGGAGTTTGTGCAGACCTGCGAATATGGCCAAACGGTGCAGATCACCGATGACGTGACGGCGGAGTTCATCGATGCCGGCCACCTGCTGGGCTCTGCCAGCATCCGCCTGACCTGCCGCGAGGGCGATGAGACCCGCACCATCGTGTTCTCCGGCGACATCGGCAACGTGGACCAGCCCATCATCCGCGACCCCCAGTTCTTCGACAAGGCCGACTATGTCCTCATGGAGTCCACCTACGGCGACCGCAACCACACCGAGGTCTGGAGCTACACCGATGAGCTGGCTCAGATCATCGACGAGACCATCGCCAAGGGCGGCAACGTGGTCATCCCCTCCTTCGCCGTGGGCCGCACCCAGGAGCTGCTCTACTTCATCCGCGAGATCAAGGACAAGGGCCTGGTCAAGTCCATGCCCAACTTCCCCGTGTACGTGGACAGTCCCCTGGCCAAAAAGGCCACCACCATCTTCTGCGGCGACCTGCACGGCTATCTGGACGACAACGCCCTGGCTCTGGTGCAGGACGGCACCCACATGTTCAACTTCTCCGGCCTCCACCTGACGGAGACGGTGGAGGAGTCCAAGCTGCTGAACATGGACAAATCCCCCAAGGTCATCATCTCCGCCAGCGGTATGTGCGACGCGGGCCGCATCCGCCACCACCTGAAATACAACCTGTGGCGCGGCGACAGCGCCGTGGTGTTCGTGGGCTTCCAGTCCCCCGGCACGCTGGGCCGCACCCTGCTGGACGGCGCGCCCAGCGTCAAGCTCTTCGGCGAGGACATCGCCGTCCGCGCCAAGATCGTCAACTTCCAGGGCCTCAGCTCCCACGCCGACCACGACCATCTCGTGGACTGGGTCAAGCACTTCAACCCGGCCCAGACCATCCACGTGTTCGTGGTACACGGCGACCGTGAGGTCGCCCCGGTGTTCGCCGACACGGTGAAAAACCTGGGCTTTGCCGCCCACGCACCCCAGTACACCGAGGAGTACGACCTGCTGGCCGACCGTCAGCTCTCCCCCGGCTACCTGCCCGAGCGCAAGACCCGTCCCTACGACGGCGCGCCCAAGGCCACCCCTGCCTATCAGAAGCTGGTGCAGCTGGGCGATATGCTCATCGGCCTCATCCGCCGCAGCAAGGGCCGGGACAACAAGACGCTGGCCGCCTTCGCCGATGCCCTCAGCAAGGTCATCAGCAAGTTCGAGTTCTGAGCCGTGCTGGAGAAGAACAAGATCTACCCCGCCCGCATCGAGGGCTACACCTCAGAGGGGCTGGGCGTGGCCCGCATCGGCGGGCAGGCGGTGTTCGTCCACCGCGCCTTGCAGGGCGAGGAGGGCGATGTGCTGGTGCTGAAGGTGCTGAAAAACGCCGCCTTCGGCAAGCTCGTTACGCTCCGCGAGCCGTCCCCTCACCGCACCGCGCCGGACTGCCCGTACTATGGCCGCTGCGGCGGCTGTGACCTCCGCCACATGGGCCGCACCGAGGAGCTGTCCGCCAAGCGCCAGCGGGTGCAGGATGCCCTCCGCCGCATCGGCGGCAGCGACGTGACCGTGGAGACCATTCTCACCGACGGTCAGCCCCTTCGCTACCGCAACAAGAGCCAATACCCCATCGCCGCCGACGGCACGGTGGGCTTCTACAAGGCCCGCAGCCATCAGGTGGTGGACGTAACGGAATGCCTCCTGCAAAAGCCCCAGGCCGACGCGGCGGCAGCCGCCCTGCGGCAGTATATCCAGGCCTACCGCGTCCCCTGCTACGACGAGACCACCCGCTGCGGCCTCCTGCGCCACCTGTACGTCCGCACCAACGGCGCGGGCCAGTCCCTGCTGTGCGTCATCGTCAATGGCACCAAGCTCCCTCACGAGCCGGAGCTGGTGTCCCTGCTGCGCCGGGCCGTGCCCGATGCCGTGGGCGTGGTGCTGGGCGTAAACACCCAGCCCACCGGCGCGGTGCTGGGCCGCGAATACCGCACCTTGTGGGGCGAGAACACGCTGACCGACCAGCTCTGCGGCCTGACGTTCCGCCTCAGTGTCCCCTCCTTTTTCCAGGTGAACCGCCCCATGGCGGAAATACTGTACGAGACAGCCCTGGACTTCGCCGGCCTGACGGGCCGGGAGCTGGTACTGGACCTGTACTGCGGCGCGGGCACGATCACCCAGGTCATGGCCCGCCGCGCCAAGCATGTCATCGGCGCGGAGATCGTGCCGGAGGCCATCGCCGACGCCAAAGAGAACGCCCGCCGCAACCATGTGGCGAACGTGGAGTTCTTCTGCGGCGATGCCTCGGCGGTGGCGGCGGAGCTGGCCGGGCGCGGCCTGCGCCCCGATGTGATCTGCGTCGATCCGCCCCGCAAGGGCCTCGCCCCGGAGGTGGTGGACGCGGCAGCCGCCATGTCCCCCCGCCGCATCGTCTACGTCTCCTGCGACCCCGCCACCCTGGCCCGTGATGTCCAGCGCTTCGCCGCCCACGGCTACCGCGCCGTCCGCGCCGCCGCGGTGGATATGTTCCCCCGCACCGCCAACGTAGAGACGGTGGTGGCCCTGGAGCGCCGCGCTACCGATTGATATGCACGCACACCGCCCCGCAAAAAAAGAAGCAAATCTCCTCTTGCATTACGGGAATTTGTGTGATAAAATAAGCGTTACTGTGATATTAGTGCCTTTAGGGCATGGATTTGTTGGAGGAGTTCATCATGATCTTTATTACGATTTTACAGCTGCTGGCCGGCCTCATCCTCGTTTTGGTGGTGCTGTTTCAGTCCGGCAAGAGCCAGGGTCTGTCCGGCACGATCGGCGGCATCGCGGATAGCTATATGAGCAAGTCCAAGGCCAAGAGTTTGGACGCCAAGCTGGCCAAGGGCACGAAGTGGGTCGGCGCGGTGTTTATCGTTCTGACGCTGGTCATCAACTGCATGCTGGCCGCCGGCGTGGGTGCTTGAGCTTCCAGTTTCTGGCAAAATACCTTGAATTTTCTTGGATTTATCTTATATAAACCTTGAAAAACATCTTGAATTTTCAAGAAAAAAACTGGAAAAAAGTTGAATGAACTTGAAAAGACTTCCGAGCTGCTGCCCGGAAGTCTTTTTTTGCCGATTTCAGGGGGCGCTGCGGTAGGTGACGCCGGGCTCAGGGGTGACATTTTTCAGCGACAGCAGCTCGGACACGGTGACGAATACGTACCCCTGCTGCTGGAGATGGGCGATCGCCTTGAGGGTGGCCTCCACGGTGTTGAGGTAGCGGTCGTGGAGGAGGACGATGTCGCCGTCGCCGGTGCAGCGGTAGATCACGTCCAAAATTTTGTCGCAGTTTTTGGTGCGCCAGTCCTCGGTGTCCACCGACCAGTTGACCAGGGGGACGGTGAGGCGGGCGGCCTCGTCGTCGGTGAGCAGGCCGTAGGGCGGACGTACCCAATAGTCGCCGTCGCCCAGCAGCTCGCGGAGGAGGGCGTCGTTCTTCTCCAGGTCGGCCAGCGCCTGGGCGGGGGTGAGCTGGTCAAGGGCGGCGTGGTCGTAGGAGTGGTTGCCCACCTGGTGGCCCTCGTCGGCGATGCGGCGGACGATGTCCGGGTCTTTCACCGCCTGGCAGCCCACCACGAAAAAGGTGGCCTTCGCGCCCAGGTCGCGGAGACCGTCCAGCAGCTGCGGCGTGCAGCGGGGGGACGGGCCGTCGTCGAAGGTGAGGGCCACGTATTTGGGCGGGTCGGCGGAGGCGGAAGCGGCGGGGGCATCGGCGCGGGTGCAGGCGGGGAGCAGCAGGAACAGAAGCAGCGCGGGGAGCAGGCGTTTCATGTTATCACCGATGGGAGTATATGCGCGGCGGCGGGGGATATGACGGCGGCGGCGCGGAACAAATTTTATTGAAATTTTTCTAGAACAAATGTTGCAATTTCCTGTGTGATGTGTTATACTTCCCTTGTAAAACTGTGGAAAAGGGGCATGACTATGGCGCAGATGACGAAAATGCAGCAGCGGATCTACGACTATATTGCCGAGACGATACAGCGTCAGGGCTATCCGCCCTCCGTGCGGGAGATCGGCGAGGCGGTGGGGCTGAAGTCGCCCTCCACCGTCCATTTCCACCTGAAGCACATGGAGGAGCTGGGTGTGCTGAACAAAGGCGCGGGCAAGGGCCGCGCTCTGACGCTGACCCAGGGGGCGAAAGCGCCCGAACCCGCTGCGGCGCAGGAGGTCGAGCCGCCTGCGGACCGCATCCCCATCGTGGGGAACGTGGCAGCGGGCAGCCCCATTCTGGCTCAGGAGTGCATCGAGGATTACCTGACCTTTGACACCGGCGGACGGGAGGGC
This sequence comes from uncultured Eubacteriales bacterium, assembly GCA_900556015.1. The sequence goes on from USNH01000012.1 coordinate 9,801, forward strand.
GAGTATTTTGCCCTGCGCGTCCGGGGGGAGTCCATGCTCAACGCGGGTATTCTGCCCGGCGACTTCGTGGTGGTGCACCAGCAGCCCACGGCCTACAACGGCGAGATCGTGGTGGCGCTGCTGGGGGACGAGGCCACGGTGAAGCGGCTCAGCCGCCGCAACGGCCAGGTGTGGCTGCTGCCGGAGAACGAGAATTACCAGCCTATTGATGGCCGGGAGGCCACGCTGCTGGGCAAGGTCACGGCGGTGATCCGCCAGTATAGCTAAACCGGGAAAATGACAGGAGACGGCGTGAGCCGTCTCCTGTTTCAGCTTGTGGGGAAAATCCGTCCGAAGGTGATGTGTGTGGGGGTTGGTAGGCCGTGTGTAAGGGGCTGGGGACGGATTCCCACGGGCGCTTCGCGCCGCGAAGCAAGTACCCTTGGGGTGCGCCCT